>CAZMKY010000290.1:0-2298 GCA_964566835.1 uncultured Rhodobacterales bacterium | reverse complement strand
TGCGGGGGTGAAGCCCAGTTTTTTGGGAAATACCGCCCTCCACGGCGCAATTAACCTTTCCCTTTGGACGCGTGCCTGACTACTGTCTCTAGTAGTGACATACGGGAAGGGCACAACATGAACCGAATTTCAGTACTTTGCATTCCATTGCTCTTGGCCGCCTGCGGCGGAGGATCACCGTTCGACGCTTACGGCGATCAGGTCGAAACTCTGTTGGATCGCTATGAAACTACAGAAAACACGCAACCTGCGCAGTTCCCCGACTTGGAGACCGCCACATATACCGGTGTCGCAGCCGGGGCCGTTGGCCTGGACACTGTGACAGAGGAAAGCTTCGCCGGTGATATGACTGTTGATGTCAACTTTGCGGGCAACACCTTTGATGGTGAGATTTCCGGCCTCGTGAACGAGTTTGATGAGACGATTGCCGGCGCTGTCGATCTCGATGGCACGCTCGATCTGACCACGGATGTCACGTTCGCGCAGATCGATGGGACGATGTCCGGCCTGATCACGACGCCAGACGGTCTTGTGACGACTGTTGACGGCACCATAGGCGGCAACTTCGTGGGCGTGGGTGCACCAGCACTTGTCGTCATCGGCGAAGGTGAGATCGACAACTTCCTTGGCGTCGACAGCCTTATTCTGGTCGGCATCGCGGAACGATAGGCCAACCCCTCTTTGACGCGCTCCTTCCGGATGCTAAGTCGGCGCTGACGTACAAAATCATTCGGGAGGACGGTCATGGATCTGGGTATCAAGGGAAAGCGCGCGCTGGTCTGTGCATCGTCGAAAGGGCTTGGGCGCGGCTGTGCCGAGGCCTTGGCGGCAGAAGGCGTGAATGTCGTCATCAATGGCCGCAACCCCGAAAGTGTTGAAGCAACGGCAGCCGAACTTCGTGCTGCTTATGACGTTGAAGTCACAGCGGTGGCGGCCGATGTCACAACCGAAGAAGGCCGCGCGAAGGTTCTCGAAGCCGCAGGCGACGTCGATATTCTGGTCAACAACGCAGGCGGCCCACCTCCGGGGCTCTGGTCGGATTGGGACCGCGACGATTTCATTGCCGCGCTAGATGCCAACATGCTGACGCCCATCGCGCTGATCAAGGCATTGGTGCCCGGCATGATGGACCGCGGCTGGGGCCGGGTCGTGAACATCACGTCTCAATCGGTGAAGGCGCCTATCCCTGTTCTTGGCCTTTCGAATTCGGCCCGGGCAGGTCTGACGGGTTATGTTGCAGGCACCTCGCGCCAAGTCGCGCAAGCCGGCGTGACGATCAACAACCTACTGCCGGGAATCCACGACACGGATCGTGCGACGGCGCTCGACACGGGCGTCTCGCGCCAGCAAAACATCAGCATGGAAGACGCGCGGGCACAGCGTGAAGCCTCTATTCCTGCCCGCCGCTACGGCACCGCGGCAGAGTTCGGAGCGGCCTGTGCGTTCCTCTGTTCCGACCACGCAGGCTTCATCGTGGGGCAGAACATTCTGCTGGATGGCGGTGGCACGAACTTCACGATCTGACGTTTCGTAATCTGACCGGGAACAGGGTGGACGTTTCCAATCAGAGGTGCAGAATGCCTCTGAATCAAAAAGGAAATTTTCATCATGAATTATAAAATTGCGCTGATTCTTCCCGTTCTTCTGGCAGCCTGCGGTGGCGGCGGCGGTGGGTCGCTTCCCGGCGATTTTGAGGATCGTCTGGATGAGGGCTTGCGGCTGAGCGATCGCCTGGATGTCCTCAGCCCGACGTTCACGCTGCCGACAAGCGAAGTGCGCGGCTACGATGGGATTTCGCTCTTCACCACAGATTTCGAAGCGACCGAAGCTTACTATGGTGACTTCGCGGGGACCGTCGATTTCATCAATGGCGAAATGGATGCCACTGCGACGGACTTCTACTTCACGCAGGTGGATGATTTCGGAAACCCCATCGGCTCGCCTGTTCGCGTCTCCGGCACCGTTGACTATTCCGCCGACAGCCTCGATGCGTCGGGCTTCCTCGTCGCGACCAGCGGCAATCTTCAAGTTGATGGTGCAAGCCGCTCGGTTTCTGGCGATCAGGCCTTTTTCTTCTTTGGGCCCAACGCGGAAATGATGTCGGGCTTGGGTGAGGTGACGGTGACTGGAAGCTCCTCGCTTCTGAACGTGGTCATCGCCGACTGACCCTTCAGAAGGCGCGGCAACCCCGCGCCTTGCGAGGCCCGCCAGACGTTGCTATCTGCCATATGCCTGAGAAAAGTGCTCAGGCTTAGGTCGGATGGACAGGTTGAGCGGGCTTCCCCCAAGACTGGAATT
>CAZMKY010000289.1:0-1584 GCA_964566835.1 uncultured Rhodobacterales bacterium | reverse complement strand
CACCGATTTCATGAACTATCTGATTTCGCTAAGCGAAACCGAATATGATGACGTTGTTACGGCCGACGACATCATTGCCTATTTTCAAAATGGGTTTGGTATCTCGCCAAATGGGGATGAAAGCCAGACAAATCACCGGTTTATCCCGAACGATCTAGCCGATGGCATCCGCTGGGACAACCGATTGAACTGGGATACCGAAGACGTACCAGATGACGGCGATATCGTCGATCTGGGCGGCAACCATGTGCAATATGCCGGCACCACCGAGATCCGCGATCTGCAATTGGGCGACAGTGGCGAGCTGCACGTCAACTCCGGCAAGCTGGAAGTGACCCGCGCGCTGGAAACCGACGATACCGCAGGCCTGGTCACCACCGATGGGGCCGGTCAGTTCTGGACTGATGGTTATGCTGACGATGAAGGGCTCAATATCGACATCGATGGCGGGCGCTTTGCCAATACCGGCGAGTTCACCGGCCCGGCGACCCTGGATGTCTCAGACAATGGCCAAGCGATCCTGGCCACCGATGGCGCCAGTATGGTGCTGGATGAGAACAGCGAGCTGCGCATTCATGGCAGCGAGGCCAAGGTTGGCTTTGACGGGGACAATGCGGGCGGAACCGGCGTTCTACAAATGACTGATGACGCGGTGCTGTCCATGGTTGCCGATGAAGAGGGCTTTTCCGGGATCACCGAGTTCCGCAGCGGCTTCTGGGATCAGGAAGGCCCGGAGGTCCGTTCAGGCGTGTCCATGGACGGGATCTTCAACCTGGACCTCACCGCACTGGATGGCGAGGACGGCACCTATGATCTGATCGATGTGGATGCGCTGGACGGGATGTTTGACGACATCCATGTCTATGGCCTGTCAAACAACATGGATGCCGAGATCATCGCCGATTACGAGACCGACAAGCTGCAACTGGTGCTGAGCACCGGAGGCACCGGCGCGCTGAACTACTCGACTGTGGGCGAAGCCGGGGACAGCTCTGGCGAAGCCTCCAACCTCTGGGCCGCGCTGACCAGCGGGCAGGGCGTCTATGACGAGGCCCCACCAGTGCTGCACGACGAAGACGACGAGCTGGACGCACTGGACTTGGTCGCCTGATCCCATAATACAACCCCGCCGCCCGGCTTTGCGCCAAAGGCGGCGGGGTTCCCAAATTTTCGCATGCGAAAATGGTCAGCCTGACTTACCTATAGCGCCAAGTGAGATTTCTTTTCCCGGACTATTGGCGGCCGCGGGCCTCGAGAAAGAGACGGAGTTCTTCAAGCAGGGTGCCATCAACCGCAGGGCCGGAGACCACAGCGCGGGCCTTACCAAACTCCAGCGTGACACCGGGGCACACCTCGATACGTTGCCGGCCTGGGCGATCGACCCCGGCCCCAGTGGGGCGTGCAAGAACCTGCTCCAGCACGGCACGCTCCGCCGCCGCGTCTGCGGGCTGTTCGGTTTTCAGCTTTGCGCGCAACCATTGGCCACGGGCTGGATCTTCCTCCAGTTCAGCAGAGAGCGGCAGGCCCAGCTTTTCCGGTATCGCACCCGGAAAACGCAAATGATCGTCCAGGTTCTCGACCAGC
>CAZMKY010000288.1:0-1981 GCA_964566835.1 uncultured Rhodobacterales bacterium | reverse complement strand
ATTGCGTGATATGGAGATGGTGCAATTCCACCCCACCGGTCTGCTTGCCGGGGACCACACGCGCATGACCGGCACCGTGCTCGAAGAAGGGCTTCGCGGGGCGGGCGGCCAACTTCTGACCCATTCTGGACAGCGCTTTATGTTCGACTACGACGCCAAGGGCGAACGCGCGACCCGCGATGTGGTCAGCCGCGGGATCTATGCCGAGATGCGCAAGAACAATGATCCCGAACAAGAGGGTGTGTTCATCTCGATGTCTCACCTCGGACCAGACAATGTGCGACAAAAGTTCAAAGGCATGGTCAAGCGCTGCGAAGACAGCGGCTTTGATCTGGCCGCCGGAAAGGTCGAAGTCGTGCCAACCGCGCACTACTTTATGGGCGGCGTGGTTGTGGACGTCGACACGCGCACAGCACTCGAAGGGTTTTACGTCGCCGGCGAAGACGCAGGCGGCGCACATGGGTCGAACCGCTTGGGCGGCAATGGCGTGGCCAACTCCACCGTCTATGGTGGGATTGCAGGCGATACGATGGGGCGCGATGTGCAATCCATGAGTCTGCGAGACCCCGATGAAGCTGTTCTTGCGCAAGAGTTCGAACGCGCGATCTATCCCTTAAGCAAGACGCCAGACCACATCCAACCACTCCGGAAATCCTTGCAAGATGTGATGTGGGACGAGGTCGGTGTCATGCGCACGAAAGGCGGTATGCTGCGCGGTTTAGACGGGATCGCGGGCGTGGCCTCCAACCTCGCTCAAGTTGGCGTCGATGGATCCAACCTAGCCTTCAATCTGACATGGCATGACTGGCTGAACCTGCAATCGCTCTGCGATATTTCCGAAGTCATCGCCAAAGCAGGCCTCGCTCGCGAAAACTCTCGCGGGGCCCACTTCAGGGAAGATTTCCCAGAGGCCGGCAACCTGGAAGACAGCGACTTTACAGTTGCTCAACGTGATGGGGACGACGTGGTCGTGACAAGAGAGGCCGTGCAGTTCACCATCGTCAAACCGGGCGATACGATCCTGCCCGAAGGTGAACCCGAAACCTTAGTGGCCGCCCCATGACCGAACGTAGGAAGGACCCTACCCATGATAGGCATTGATCTGATCCAGAAGACCGCCGAGGTCTTGATGGATAAAGCCGCCATCGAGATACCGCAGGACTACCTAGACGGCCTTCAACGCGCCGCGGAAACCGAAGACGGCGATCTGTCGTCCTTCGTCCTCAAGGCCATGCTGGAAAACTACGAAGCCGCCAAAGAAGACCGGCGCGCCATGTGCGGTGACACGGGCGTCCCCCGCTGGTTCGTCAAGCTCGGCAATGAGGCCGCAGTCGAGGGCGGCATGTGCGCCTTGGAAACAGCACTGCGGCAGGCCACCGCAAACGCAACCAACGGCGTGCCCCTCAGGCCCAACCGGGTGCACCCCTTGTGGCGCACAGACCATGACAACAACGTCGGCATCGGCGCGCCGGAAATTGAATATGGGTTCGAACCCGAAGGCGACTGGATTGATCTGATCACAGTGCACAAGGGGGGCCTTTTTGGAACCGATTACCGGATGCTCTTCCCGTCCGACGGCATTCAAGGCATCAAACGGTTCTACCTTGATAGCCTCATGGCCTTTGGCAAACGCGGCCTTGCGTGCCAGCCTGCCATCATCGGCATCGGCCTCGGCGGATCGAAAGACACCTGTATGACCTTGGGCAAACGCGCCTCAACCCTTCGCGTGGTGGGCAGTCGAAATTCCGATCCACGCATCGCCGAGATGGAAGAAGAATTCAAAGAGCTTGGGAATTCCATCGGCATGGGCGCAATGGGCTTTGTCGGCAAGAACATGGTCATCGATTGCAATATCGAGGTTGGGTACTGCCATACCGGCGGTATGCCGATGTCCGTGCATGCATTCTGTCTGTCCTCCAGACGGGCCGTCGCCCGCATTCACGCAGACGGGCGCGTAGAATATCGCACCGACCCAGACTGG
>CAZMKY010000287.1:0-5931 GCA_964566835.1 uncultured Rhodobacterales bacterium | reverse complement strand
CAGATCCGCGAACATAATTCCTGATCAACTGATCAAGACGTTCTCGAATTGAAAATCCGCCGCACTCGTGAGAGCTGCGGCGGTTTTTTTGAGTATTTTCAGCAGAATGAAGGGCAGGATCAGCCCGCGGCACGCTCTTCTGCTGCATCGGCCATGGCCTCTGCCCGTGCGGCCAGTTCGGCCAAAGCCTCGGTCACGGCCACTGGCACGACAGGCACCTCGACCTTGTCTGGCGCGCGCGCTTCCAGATCGGTGATGCGCGCCTGCTGTTCACGGATCGTGGCCTGGAGCGCTGAGAGCTGTTCGTCCGTCCCTGCCGCCTTGTCGGCCAGCATGAGGCCGGCCATCAAAAGCATGCGCTCGGCCGGCATGCGTCCGATCTGGTTGGTCAGGGCACTGGCCTCGGCGTCCAAAAGGCCGGCTGCGGTTTTCAGGTAATGCTCTTCGCCATCCTGGCAGGCGACGGTGAATTCCCGCGCGCCGATGGATATCCGCACCTCAGCCATGGGCCGTCTCCTCGTTCAGAATGGGGCGAAGCGCCGACAGGATCTCGTCCACCTCGGACTGCTCGGCCCTACGGTCGGCCTGAAGGGCCGCCAATTCGCTTTCCAGCGACGAGGTCACCGCATCAGCGTCCGCAAGATGCGCGGTGGCCGCCGTCCGCAGCGCTGCATTGTTTTCCCGAAGCGCCGCATTGGCGGCCCGCATTGACTGCAATTCGCCGTCGCGGCGGGCAAGGGCCGCACTCAACCGGGCGACATCGGCTTCAAGCCCGGCAACCATTGTTTCCTGCTTGTCCTTGATCGCTTCGACACGTGCGTGAAGCTGCGCATTGGCCGTGCGTTCTTCTGCCAATTGTTCGGTCAGTGCTGCCGCATCGCCAGATCCGCCGCCTTCTGCTCCGATCCGGGTGATGGCCGTGCCAACCCGATCAAGCGCCGCTGTGATCCGCCGCTCCAGTTCCGCGATATCGCTCATGATGTCGCCCCCGTCTGATGTCCCCAAGGTCGTGTTCCGGCTCTCGCGCCATGCCCGAATCGTTCTGGCCGCCGGATTACGTCAGTCATACCGCACTCTGACGCCTTTTCCTCCCCTTTCAGGGCCTGCCTCCGCTTGAACTCACCCGCCTGACTGATATCAGAGCGTCCAACAGGCCTTATGGAGGACCGCGCGTCATGGACATCGCGACTTTGAAAGAACTTCACCCCGATCACTGGAATCGTGCAGCGGCGGTGCGCACCTTGTCCATGGATGCCGTCGAGGCTGCTAACTCCGGCCACCCCGGCCTGCCGATGGGCATGGCCGATGTCGCCACGGTGCTGTTCGAGAAGCATCTCAAGTTCGACGCCAGCGCGCCAAACTGGCCGGACCGCGACCGCTTCATTCTCAGCGCCGGTCACGGCTCCATGCTGCTCTACGCGCTCCTGCATCTGACGGGCTACCCGGAAATGACGCTGGACCAGATCAAGAACTTCCGTCAGCTGGGCTCAATCACGGACGGGCACCCGGAATACGGCGAAGCGCCGGGCATCGAAGTTACGACCGGCCCTCTCGGTCAGGGCATCTCGAACGCCGTGGGCTTCGCCATGGCCGAAGAAAGCCTTCGGGCGCGCTATGGCAAGAAGGTCTTTGACCACTACACCTACGTCATCGCAGGCGATGGCTGCCTGATGGAAGGCATCAGCCACGAAGCCATCGGTCTGGCCGGCATGCAGAAGCTTGGCAAACTGATCGTGCTTTGGGATGACAACAACATCTCCATCGATGGTGAAATCAAGCTCAGCGACATCACCGATCAGCGCGCCCGCTTCAAGGCTGCTGGCTGGCATGTGCTGGAATGCGATGGTCACGATCCCGAAGACATCGACCGCGCCATCGCGCAGGCCAAGACGACGGGCAAGCCATCAATGATCGCGTGCAAGACGACCATCGGTTTTGGCTCGCCCAACCGCGCGGGCACGGCGAAAGCCCACGGCTCCCCGCTTGGTGCAGAAGAAATGCAGGCCACAAAGGACGCCTATGGCTGGCCCTATGGCCCATTCGAAGTGCCGGAAGACATTCGTGCAAGCTGGACCGCCATCGGAGAGCGCGGTCAGACCGCCCACGCCGAATGGAAGGACCGCTTTGCAGGTCTCTCTGCGTCCCGCCAGAAAGAGATCGAGCGGATGCTGGCCGGCGAAGCGCCGAAGAAGCTGGCGGGCACGATCCGAGCACTGAAAAAGCAGATCAGTGAAAGCCAGCCCAAAGTGGCGACCCGCAAATCCTCTGAAATGGTTCTGGAAGTCGTCAACCCGGTCATGGCTGAGAACATCGGCGGATCCGCTGACCTGACGGGGTCTAACAATACGCTGACATCGGATCTGGGGATCTTCTCGCCCGAGAACCGCAAGGGTCGCTATGTCCACTACGGCATTCGCGAACACGGCATGGCCGCGGCCATGAACGGCATGATCCTGCATGGCGGCGTCAAGCCTTACGGCGGTACGTTCATGTGCTTCACGGACTATGCGCGCGGCGCGATGCGGCTGTCGGCCCTCATGGGGCTGCCGGTCACTTACGTGATGACCCACGATTCCATCGGTCTTGGCGAAGACGGCCCAACCCACCAACCGGTTGAGCACTTGGCCATGCTGCGCGCGACGCCAAACACCCACGTCTTCCGCCCGGCCGATACGGTCGAGACGGCAGAGGCATGGGAACTTGCCCTCACGTCCGAGCGCACGCCATCGGTCCTCGCCCTGTCGCGTCAGGGCCTGCCGACCGTTCGCACCGAACACAAGATGAAGAACCTCACCGCCCAGGGCGCCTATGTGCTGGCCGAAGCCGAGGGCAAGCGTCAGGTTATCCTGATGGCGACCGGGTCCGAAGTTGAAATCGCCCTGAAAGCCCGCGACCTTCTGCAATCAGAAGGGATCGGCGCCCGCGTGGTGTCCATGCCCTGCATGGAGCTCTTCGCAGAACAGGACGAAGCTTACCGCCGCCGCGTCCTGCCGGGTGGTGCCGTGCGCATCGCAATCGAAGCAGGCGTCGAACAAGGTTGGGAACGCTGGCTCCTTGGCGAACGCGGCCGCGCGCAGAAGTCGGCCTTCGTTGGCATGAAAGGCTTCGGCAAATCGGCTCCGGCGGGTGAACTCTATAAGTATTTCGGCATCACAGCCGAAGCCGCCGCCGAGAAGGCGAAAGAGCTTCTTGGCTAAGAACCAAAACCACCCAACACCAGAAAGCCCCGCCCAGACCGGCGGGGTTTTTTGTTGGACCCTCCTCCAGATCTTCAACGAAACCGGCCAAAACTAACACTTGATCAGAATCGATCCCGTCGCCTAGTCATGAATTGGGAACAGGCGATGGCGTCGCAACTGGTCGTATAGGCCAGCGCTTCCCGACCCGAATATCCTGAACGCCGGGATCTTGCTTTGCCGCATCGCGATGTGGTGAGGGAAGGTGCAACCGGCCAACAGGCGCACTCCTCACCCACAGCCCAAGCGGATTGAACAGGAGTGAACCGATGGACGGAACATCCAACCTCGACCGACTGGCACGACCAGACTTCTACCGATTTCACCAAGGCGACAAGCGCCTGCCTTTCGCCGAGGCAGAATACGAAGCGCGCTTGGCCGGACTTCGCAGCATGATGGCGGACGCGGGTCTAGACGCCTGCGTCCTGACCTCCATGCATAATGTGGCTTACTATTCGGGCTTCCTCTATTGCGCTTTTGGTCGGCCCTATGCCCAGGTTGTCACACTGCAGGACACTGTCACGATCAGCGCCGGGATCGACGCGGCACAACCCTGGCGCAGGAGCTTTGGCGACAACATCACATATACGGATTGGCAACGGCACAACTTCTGGCGTGCGATCCGCTCTGTCACCGGCGAAGGCAAAGCCATTGGCTTCGAAGCTGACCACATGTCTCTTGCCCAGTTGAGCCATTTGGAGACGTATCTTGTGCCGTGCAAAAAGGTCGACATCGCGCCTGACACGATGCGCCAAAGGCTCCACAAATCGTCCGCAGAACTGGATCTGATCCGCGCAGGTGCAGCCACAGCCGATGTCGGCGGCCACGCGATCCGCGATGCCGTCCGGATCGGAGCACGAGAGCTCGATATCGCCATGGCCGGACGTGATGCGATGGAACTTGAAATCGCCCGCCGTTTCCCGGACGCCGAATATCGCGACACGTGGGTGTGGTTTCAGTCCGGCATCAATACGGATGGCGCGCACAACCCGGTCACGGCACGTGCCCTCAAATCAGGCGACATCCTCAGTCTGAACACCTTTCCAATGATCTCCGGCTACTACACCGCACTGGAACGAACGCTTTTCGCAGGTCACGTCGATGACACCAGCCTCGCGATCTGGAAAGCGAATATCGCGGCGCATGAATACGGGATGAGCCTTCTCAAACCCGGCGCGTCGTGCAGCGAAATTTCGCACAAGATCAATGCGTTCTTCGCCGAGCGTGATTTGCTTCAGTATCGCACCTTCGGCTACGGCCATTCATTCGGGGTCCTCAGTCACTACTATGGCCGCGAAGCAGGCCTGGAACTGCGCGAAGACATCGACACGGTGCTGCAGCCCGGCATGGTCATTTCGATGGAACCCATGTTGACCATTCCGGATGGCCAGCCCGGTGCCGGTGGATACAGGGAACACGACATCCTGATCATCACGGAAGACGGGAACGAGAATATCACAGGCTTCCCCTACGGTCCGGAACACAACGTCGTCGGATAGTGACAAAGCCGTGACCGGCCAGCGCCTTTGCAGGTCGGTCACTCTGGCAGATGAAGCGTCGCGAGCGCACCTGACCGCTTGGCAGACCCTCCCTCTCTTGCCTATCAATTCAGAAAAGCCGCGAAAGCCACTCGCGTCTCGGGAGGTTTCATGTCCAACGACCCTTTGCTTCAGCCTTACCAGTTGAAGCACCTGACGCTTAGAAACCGGATCATGACCACCAGCCATGAGCCGGCCTACCCGGAGGACGGCCTGCCGAAGGAGCGCTATGCTGCCTATCACGCCGAACGTGCCAAGGCTGGTGTGGCTCTGACGATGACGGCGGGCTCGGCTTCGGTCAGCAAAGACAGTCCGCCCTCGTTCAACAACATTCTGGCCTACAAGGACGAGGTCGTTCCGTGGATCAAACGGCTCACCGATGCCTGCCACGAACACGGCTGTGCGGTGATGATCCAGCTGACCCATCTGGGTCGCCGCACCGGCTGGAACCACGGCGATTGGCTGCCGTCGATCTCCTCCTCCCGCCATAGAGAGCCCGCCCACAAGGCCTTTCCGAAATTGATGGAAGACTGGGACATTCGGCGTGTGATCAATGACTTCGCTGATGCCGCAGAGCGTATGAAAGACGGTGGCATGGATGGTGTGGAAGTCGAGGTCTATGGCCATCTTCTGGATCAGTTCTGGTCGCCGCTGACCAATGATCTTGAAGGCCCTTACAACCGCCACAGTCTCGACGCGCGAATGAAGATGCCATTGGACGTGCTTCGCGCCATGCGCGACCGGGTCGGTGACGACTTCATCATCGGCATCCGCTACACCGCGGATGAGACGCAAAAGGGCGGCATCACAGCCGAAGAAGGCATCGAGATCTCAAGGCGGCTGGCCGACAGCGGAACGGTCGACTTCCTGAATGTCATTCGCGGCCGCGTGCATACTGACCCGGCCATGACCGACGTGATCCCGGTGCAAGGCATGAAGTCGGCCCCGCACCTCGACTTTGCAGGCGAAGTGCGACGCGTCACGGGCATGCCGACCTTCCACGCCGCCCGAATTCCGGACGTCGCCACAGCCCGCCACGCCGTCAGCGCCGGGCTTCTGGACATGGTCGGCATGACACGCGCGCATATGGCCGACCCGCATATCGTCCAGAAAATCGTCGAAGGCCGGGAAGACGACATCCGCCCCTGCGTGGGCGC
>CAZMKY010000286.1:0-13124 GCA_964566835.1 uncultured Rhodobacterales bacterium | reverse complement strand
TACCAGCTGACCGCGACCAATCCGGGCCAGTTCCGCTATGACATCCTGGTCGAAGATCTGGGGACCGAGACGCTGACCATCGATGTGCCATGGCCCTTCGTGACGCAAGGGTCGATGGCGATCGAATGGTACGACAGCGTCAACGTCACACTCGACGAAGACGGTGCTTTGCAGCTTCTACCGGGCGATGTTGCAGGGTCGACCAACATCGAGATTGATCTGGAGGACTACGCCAAAGGGGCAACCTATGGCGACACGATCCAGATTGAGTTGGATCCTGCAGCGCTTGGCATCGACAGCGGCTTTGTCATGCTGTCGACGCATCTGGACTATGGCCTGAAGGGCGTCGGCGGCTGGGAGTTCGGGGATGAAACCGCCCTGGCGCCGCGCGGCCTGATGGAACAGTTCGAAGGAGAAGAGTTCATCTTCGCCTCTTCCGTCGAAGGCTCTGCCGGCAGTGTTTCCGTCGACAACGACTTCAAGGCCATCCGCGGCATTGGCGGCATGGCCGAGGCTGGCGGCGCCCCGGCCGAGGGCACGCAGTTGATTGCCGAATTTGACGACGGGCAGATCGCGCTGGCGCTGGTCGACGAAGACGGCTGGTATTTCTTCGACCGCAAGACCGGCAAGAAAGACAGCCCCGACATCTGGCTGGATGGCGACGGCAATGGTGTCGTCTCGGACGGCGACACGCTGCTGGCCGAAGACGTCTCGGTCGGCGGGCGGAACAAGTTCGTTCGCCTGGACCTGGACATCGACGACTTCGCCTTCGTCTAAGAACCAAAGCCCCCGGCGCGGGCCACGTGCCGGGGGCGGCTTCGGTTATCGCCGGATCTTCTCCCCTCTTCAGTTTCTTGACCTAAGCCGGCTTGATTCCCAAACCACCCACTTAGGAATAACAGCGATCCGGACGTCAGGAGACGATCACCCCCTGCGAAGCGCTTTCCCTATCAAGTCCAGCCACGCAGTAGTCCTCGCCCCTTATCGCAAAATGCCGGGCACAGGATTGAGCAAACTCTTGGACAATGCGTCGTGGTCGTTTGTGGTCATGTGCGATGGCCAGCGTGAGGGGCTGCAAGTCATCCTCGATCGGAAGGCAAACCAGATCGCCGCCGCTGTATGATACGCTTGTCTGTGGCCGCATATTCAGAAGCGCACATCCCAAGCCCTGGCTGACGAGGCTTCGCACCATTTCGGTCGAGTTGGCATACGCGAAAATGTCGATATCCGAGGCAAAATCAGCGAAGAGTTTCTGATAGTATGATGCCACGACCGGGCGATCGAGAACGATCAATCGTTCCCGCGCGATCTCTTCCATTCGGACGCTTTTGCGCCCGGCCAGTGCGTGTGAGCTGGGCAAAAGGCAGTAAGGCGGCGCTTCAATCAGGACGTCGAAGTCGATAGAGGCCTTGGCTTCCTCACTGACGAAGAGGATCACGTCGAAATCGCCATTCAAGAGCCCGTCTTGCACAGCATCATTGTCGCATTCCTGAAAGTGCAGAACGACGTCGCTGCTTCGGGGCAAAAACTCCGCAAAGACACTTGGAAGAAATGCGGGCGCCACCGGTGCATAATACCCGACACGCAACGTCCCACTGAGCGATCGTTTGAGATCGACCCCGTCAGTCAGGATGGAATTGTAGTCTTCCAGCAATCGTTCGAACTTTTGCGCGATCACCCGCCCGTTTGCATTGGCCGAAATTCCGCGGGATCGCTGCCGATTCACCAGTGTCAGATCAAATGTCGCTTCCACTTGGTCTATGGCCGCGGACACAGCCGAGGCGGCGATATTCAGACGCTCCGCCGCCTTTGCGATGCTTCCAAGCTCCACCGCGGTGTTGAAGTACTGCATGGATTTCAACGATACAGGCATCGTAAATCTGATTTTCCGACTTAGATCATCGCTTCATTCTGTTTGTTCGGGGAAGCTGCATCTGTCAACCTGCTGCCGTTACAGATGGAGCGCCGCGCGATGTCAGACGATCAACTGAAGGGATGGAACCATCTGCCGGATGTCCCCCTTAAGACGTCTCCGTTCTTTATCTGGCCACTGAGCCCTGCTGCGATGGTCAGATGGGTCTGGAATTCTTGGTTCCTGATCACCGAGAAGTTGATAATCGTCGGTATCGCTTTCGCCTGCTACCTCTGGTTTCAACCCCCGCTGGAAGCCGCGCGGACCTTCGAGTTTTCTTGGATCGCGCAGATGTACGTCCGGAACCTGGTTTTGACGGTGCTGGTCGCAGGTTCACTGCATTTGTGGTTTTACACGTTCTCAGCCCAAGGCAAGAAGCTGAAATTCGACCCGCGGCCCCTGATGGTCAACGGGCGGCAGTTCACTCTGGGTGGGCAGGTTCGGGACAACATGTTCTGGACACTGGGCTCTGGCGTGCTGATTTGGACGGCGTTCGAAGTCGTTTTGTTCTGGGCACTGGCAAACGGCCATATGCGGTTGATCGCATTCGAGGCCAACCCCGTCTGGTTCGTCGCGATCTTCTTCCTGATCCCAATCTGGGAGAGCTTCTACTTCTACATCATCCACCGTGCGTTGCATTTTCCGTTTCTCTACAAGCATGTTCATTCGCTGCATCACCGGAACATCAACGTCGGTCCGTGGTCAGGCATGTCCATGCACCCCGTCGAACAGTTCATCTTTCTCGGCTCGGTCTTCGTTCACCTGCTCATTGGCGCGCACCCGGTGCATATTCTCTTTCATCTTCAGTACTACTTCCTCACGGCGATCACGACGCACACAGGCTTTCAGGGCCTTCTGATTGGCGACAAAAATCGTCTCGCTCTGGGGACGTTTCACCATCAGATGCACCACCGCTATTTCGAGTGTAACTACGGAAGCTTGGAGATTCCTTGGGACAAGTGGTTTGGCTCATTCCATGACGGAACAGTCAGTGCGAACGAGAGAATGCAGGAACGTCGGAAGAGGATCATGGGCTAATGGAGAGGTCCCTGAGTGTCATGGATTTGCGTGCGCTGAAGGGCATCAGGCAGATCAGCTATGTCCAGGTGGCGCGTCCGGAAGAAGCCCTCGCCGCGGCAGAGGCCGGCATGGACATGATCGGAACTGCCTTCATTCCAGAAAGGGCCGGGTTCGCAAAACTGGTACCAAACACCCATTTTCAGTTTGGTCTGCCTTGGGGCAAACACGCCGACGCGACGGAGGCCCTGCGGGACGCAATGGCAGCGATGCAAGCCGGAGCGCAGTCAGTCTATTGTGGATACAGTCCCGCCGTCGTCGAAGCTCTCGCCCGGGAGGGTGTGCCGGTCATATGTCACGTTGGCCTCGTGCCGCCAAAAGCCACTTGGACTGGTGGATATCGCGCCGTGGGTAAATCCGTCGAACAGGCCAAGATGCTCTGGCAGCAGGTTCAGGACTTTGAGCAGGCGGGCGCGTTTGCAGTTGAAATGGAAGTTGTGGCGGCCAGACTTGCCACCGAGATCACGCAGCGCACGACAATGCTGACGATCTCGCTTGGATCCGGCGGTGGGTGCGACGCACAGTATCTATTTTCGGCCGATATCTTGGGAGAGAACCGCGGTCATATCCCGCGCCACGCGAAGACCTACCGCAATTTCGCCGCTGAACGCGATCGCCTGCAAAGAGAACGGGTAGCGGCATACAAGGAATATATTGAGGACGTCAGGACGGGTGCGTTTCCAGAAGAGGCACACAGCGTTGGGATGGACGAAGACGTGCTGGCGAAAGTCTGGCAGGACTGACAGTCCTCTCCGGCCTGTCGTCGCAGTCTTCGAGTTCTCTGAGCCAGGACGGCGTAACTTTTCGGAAAACGCTTCTGGTGCCTGCTCGAAATCCGCGTGGTGACGGGCGGTGGCTGCCAATAGAGAGGCTTCGAAAAGCGACGTCTATCCCAACTCGAGACTTGTGACCGCAAAGACATCGGGGCGCGATGACGGCGCCTTGCCACGATACATTCTTGCGGTTCTGAAGCCTGGCTCGAAACCAAGTCGTTGGCATAGGTGCGTCAGGCCGATCGCAGTCTCTGGCACGTCGATCATATAAGGTCCGTCGAACACCGTGCCTGCGTGCGAAAGCAACTTTTGCGCCGCGCTGCTGTCGTTGGCGATGAGCGGGCCGATTTTTGCGCCAGACCGGCAAGCGCGAACCGTGACGCAACCTGCGATCTGCCCATCATCCTCAAGAACAAGGGTCAATCGTGTGCCTGTTCTCGAAAACCAAGCCGTCAGGTAGTCCGGCTTCACGACCCCGGACAACTGGCCTTCCATCAAGACAAGGCGTTGGATGTCATCGGGTGTCGCAGGGCGAACATCGTCCTGGCGCTGGCCGGTTACCTTGCCAGCAAACCGCGTTGTGCCACCCGCATGCACAAATCCCGAGACACGATAGTTGTCTTGCTGTGCCTCGACGCCATCCAAGCCAATCGTGCGGTCGCCGGCATGCGCAAGCGCGTGTGTCCAGAGTGCGTGCCCAACGCCCTGCCCCCGATGCTCTGGCTTGACAATGTAAAGACCGAGAAATGCGAAATCGGCGGTGTGATTGACCACCGAGACGGAAGCAATCGGTTGGTTTTCTCGGTCCACGGCCACAAAGAACCCGTTGGGATCCGCCTTGTAGAAAGCTTCCGGGTCCCCCAAGCCGGGGTTCCATCCTTCATCCGAGGCCCATCCGAGGATGTGCTCAAGCTCTTCCAGTGTGGCGTTCCGACAAAGGTTCATCGTTTTAGTGCATCCCGGAGCGAAGTCGCGCCGTCCTCCCTCTCCCGAAGGTCGAGTTGAGAGTAGATGTCGAGGAGATGCCCTTTCATCAGCTCTTCGGCATTGGCGCCGTCCCGATTGCGAAACGCGTCCAATAGAGCGTGATGCGCGTTGCTTTCGCAAAGCGCGTTCCGGCGTCGCCAATACAGCGCGATGACGAGCGACGAACGCGAAATCAGCTGTCTGAGAAACTGCTCGATTGTGTGCTGGTCAGCGATCCGGGCGATCTCCAAATGGAAGTCGCCGGACAGTTTGAGCGCAAGGCCTGCCTCATCTTGCGCAAGTGCTGCGTGTTCCGCTTCGATGTGGCGTTCGAGAATCTCTATATCAGCATCGCGGGCACGTTCTGCGGCGGCACGAGCGGTGGTCGGCTCCAGCAAGGCGCGAGCCTGAAAAACTTCGTGCGCTTCTTTCAGTGTCGGCTTGGAGACAAAGGCGCCTCTGTTCTTCTCGATGGTCAGAAGACCTGCAAACTCCAAAGAGCGAAGCGCTTGGCGAACGATCGTGCGACTGACACCAAAGATCTCGCACACTTCATCTTCGCGCAGTTTTGCGCCGGGTTGCAGCCGATGTTCATGAACGGCTTCCGTCAACTGGTCGGCAATTTGATCTGCGGTCACCGGCTTTGCTTCTGTCATCGCTACCATGGCTCGCCTCCTTCAATCTAACCTGCACAACTTGCCGAGCACCTCAATTTCCCACACAAAGCAATCGCAGATCGTATACAATATTTGCTCAAAAATTGCACAAAAATCATCTGAACTGGTCAATTTCGAGCAGGCACACAGCGTCCAGCAATCTCCGGACGGATTAGTCTTGCTCCAAATGATCGCCGCGAACGAGCCTTTTCTGGACAACGCGGAGGCAAAATGAACCAGAAGCTGGACTTGGAATTGATCAGCCTGACAAAGCGCTATGGCGACACCGTCGCTGTGGACACGATCAGCTATCATTTCAGCACGGGCACCTATGCCTGTCTTCTGGGGCCATCTGGGTGCGGCAAGTCATCTACATTGCGAATGATTGCCGGACACGAAACCGTCTCGGGTGGTTCCATCACCCTTGCCGGGCGCGACATATCCCATCTGCCGCCGGCCAAACGTGGCACCGCGATGATGTTCCAGAACTACGCGCTGTTCCCGCATTTGAATGTCCGCGACAACGTTGCCTTCAGTCTGCGGATGCTGGGCGTCGATACCACAACGCGGCATGCGCAAGCCGACAAAATGCTTGAACTGGTCGACATGACCGCCTTGGCTGACCGACTGCCGGCGCAGCTTTCCGGGGGACAGCAACAGCGCGCGGCGCTGGCTCGCGCCCTGATTACGAAGCCGGATGTCTTGCTGCTCGATGAGCCACTATCGGCACTAGATCCGTTTCTGCGGATCAGGATGCGTGCAGAACTCAAGAAGCTTCAGCGCGAATTGGGCATCACTTTTGTCCACGTCACTCACGGACAGGATGAAGCCCTCGCATTGGCCGATGAGATCGTCGTCATGAACGACGCGAAGATTGAGCAGGCCGGAAAGACGCGAGAGGTCTTCAATGCACCAAGAACGGCTTTCGTCGCGCGCTTCCTCGGATCGCACAATGTCGTGGCGATGCCAGATGGCATGGTTGCCGTCAGATCGGACGCCTTGCATCTGACGACAATTCGAACGGCGAAGTTGCCCGGCACGATCACCAACATCGAATACCAAGGCACGCACGTTGCCTTAACCGCCGCAGTCCCGGGCGACCAAGAAGTCACGGCGCTGCTGTCTGACAAGGAATTCTTCGGCAATCCGAAGGAGTTGGGAGAGGCAATCGGCCTCGACTGGGAGGCCGAGGCGGCACACGCCCTGGCCAGCTGAAAAGACGTTCAACAGAGAGGACGAAACATGACCACGATATCGAAGATACGCTATTCGCGTCGTTCGCTTTTGAAGACCGGTGGCGCGGCGGTGGCAGCCGCCGCGCTTCCGGCTCCAATGGTATGGGGACAAGAGACGAAAAACATCACCTTGCGCCAGTTTGGTACCGGGGTGTCCAACCTCAACGAGGTCGCCGCCAAGGTCAAGGAGGACTTGGGCTTCAACCTGGAGATGACGGCGCTCGATTCAGATAGCGTGACACAGCGTGCAGCGACCCAGCCGGACAGCTTCGATATTGCCGATATCGAATACTGGATCTGCAAGAAGGTCTGGCCGACCGGCAACCTGCAAGCGATGGATACCTCCAAGATCGCCAACTATGACAAGATCGTCGGCATCTTCCGAAACGGCAAGCTGACCCCGGAAAGCGTGATTGCACAGGGCACTGCGCCGCACACCGTCGGCTTCACCTCGGGCGTGAATGGGACCGACTTTGTAGACGAGGAGTCGGGCTTCATGACTCTGATTCCAACAATCTACAACGCCGATACACTGGGCATTCGTCCTGACCTGATTGGACGTCCCATCAGCAACTGGCGCGAACTTTTGAACCCCGAATTCAAAGGCAAGGCGTCGATCCTCGACATCTCGTCCATCGGCATCATGGACATGGCAATGGTCGTCGAGTCGATGGGCGAATACACCTATCCCGACAAAGGCAACATGACCAAAGAAGAAATCGACCTGACCCTTGGCATCTTCACCGAAGCCAAGAAAAACGGCCAGTTCCGCGCCTTTTGGAAGTCCTTTGACGAGTCAGTGAACCTGATGGCCTCGGGCGAAGTCGTGATCCAATCCATGTGGTCCCCCGCGATCACTGCCGTCCGGTCCCAAGGCATCCCATGCGTCTATCAACCACTTGAAGAGGGCTACCGGTCCTGGGGTGGCGGCATTGGCCTTTCTGCCTCCTTGAGCGGGATGGAACTGGATGCGGCCTACGAGTACATCAATTGGTATCTCTCCGGTTGGGTCGGCGGCTTCTTGATGCGTCAAGGCTACTACTCGGCCGTCCCGGAAACCTCCAAGGACTTCATGTCCGCGGACGAATGGGGCTTCTGGTTCGAAGGCAAGCCCGCACAGGGTGATATCACCAACCCGTTTGGCCAAGTCATGGAAAAAGCCGGCGCAGTTCGCGACGGGGGTTCCTTCTATGACCGCATGGGTGCGGTGGCCTGCTGGAACGCCGTCATGGACGAAAACCAGTACATGGTCCGCAAGTGGAACGAGTTCATCGCAGCCTAAGAAAACTTGTCGGAGGGCATGCGCCCTCCGGCATCCTCTCAATTCTCCAAGGTCGATAGAGGATGACGTGCGAAACAACTCGGTCATAGGCTGGCTTTTGGCGGCGCCGTTGTCGCTCGTTCTTCTCGTCTTTCTGGTCGCGCCCATCGTGATGATCGTGGTTGTCAGCTTTTGGGGCGCGACGGAGTGGTCGATCTATCCTGCTTTCCAGTTCGACAATTATGCCTTCCTGTTGACGTCCGATGTGACCTATCGCGTCTTTCTGAACACCCTGAAATACGCCGCAATCACGTGGGTTTTCACCCTGCTGATCGGTTTCACGGTGGCGTACTATCTGGCCTTTCACATTCGCAGCCTGACTTGGCAGATCGCGCTCTTCCTGCTGTGCACAATCCCGTTCCTGACCTCGAACATTATCCGAATGATTTCATGGATCCCTTTCTTGGGACGAAATGGGATCGCGAACTCAACTCTGATCTCCATGGGCGTTATCGACGAGCCGGTTGAATGGCTGCTCTTCAGCGATTTCAGCGTGATTCTTGCGTTCGTGCATCTTTACACACTGTTCATGGTGGTCCCGATCTTCAACACGATGATGCGGATCGACAAATCCCTGATCGAAGCAGCCGCTGACGCGGGTGCGACGGGCTGGCAAACGCTGCGACATGTGATCATTCCGCTTACGAAGCCCGGTATTATGATTGGCACCATTTTCGTTGTGGCGCTGGTCATGGGCGACTTCATCACCGTGCGTTTCATGTCTGGGAGTCAGTCGGCCAATATGGGTCGCCTTATCCAGAATGATATTGCGCTGCTGCAATACCCGTCAGCCTCAGCCACAGCGGTCATTCTGCTTGTCACCGTTCTGTTGCTGATCGGAACACTTCTTCGTTTCGTCGACATTCGGAAGGAACTTTGATCGTGGAGCCGCGCCCCAAATCCTTCTATGCCCTGACGGCGTTCTTCGTGCTGTTTCTGATCTTCCTCTATGGTCCGACCCTGACCATTGGCATCCTGTCGTTTCAGGGACCGGGTGGCGGGCTGACCTTTCCAATGCGGGGGGTATCACTCCACTGGTTCCGCGACCTGTTTGAACAGCAAGCGGTCGGCGATATCTGGGGATCATTCCGCAGGTCTTTTGTCCTTGGCTTGATGGTCATGGTGACAACCGTAGTGGTCTCGGTCATGGGCGGCCTTGCCTTCAGGCGGCGGTTCAAGGGATCGACCATCCTGTTCTACTTGATCATCACTTCGTTGGTGATCCCGTCCATTCTGATTTCCCTGGGTGTCGGCCTGATCTGGTCGCAATCTGGACTACCTGTTCATTGGTCGTCTTCCGGCTTTGGCGCGCAATTGACCTGGACCCTGCCTTTCGGGCTGTTGATCATGTTTGCCGTTTTCAACCGCTTCGACCGCTCCTACGAAGAAGCGGCGCGGGACCTTGGGGCCAGCCCGTGGCAGGTGATCCGGCATGTCGTCCTCCCCATCATCGCGCCGTCGCTGATCGGCGTTGCGTTGTTTGGGTTCACGCTGAGCTACGATGAATTCGCGCGGACTTTGCTGACATCAGGAAGCTACAACACGCTCCCTCTTGAGATCTTTGGCATGACAACCAATGTGACGACCCCGGTGCTATTTGCCCTTGGAACGCTGACCACCGCTTTCTCCTTGATTGTGATATGCGTCTTCCTCGCTTTCGTCTGGCTCATGAACCGGCGCCGCGCAAAGCATGGATCGGACGCCGGTCAGGGAATGGTTTGATGGCGGTCATCATCATCAATCCCAACAGTACGGCCTCGATGACCGCAGCAATGCTCGCTCAAGCGCGTCGGTTCGTGCCTGAACTGGAATTCGAGGGCTGGACTTCGCATGAAGGTCCGACCGCCATTCAAGGCGCAGAAGACGGGGAGGCCGCCCGCGCGCCATTGCTGAAGCTTGTCGAAGAGGCCTCTGCCCAAGGTGCCGACGGGATCATCATTGGGTGCTTCGACGATACGGCTTTGGAAGAAGCCGCCGAGATTGCCGATTGTCCCGTCGTCGGCATAGGCCAAGCCTCGTATCACTATGCCGCGCTCAGAAACTGGCGCTTCAGTGTGGTCACAACGCTGTCCGTTTCAAAGCCGATTATTGAAACCAATATCGAAAGGCAGGGGCTTGGGCATCGAATGTCAAAAGTCCGGGCCTCTGAAATCCCGGTTCTTGAACTTGAGGCGGATACGAGAAATGCGGGCCGTGTCGTGGCCGAAGAGGCGATCAAGGCCGAGCAGGAAGACGAAATCTCTGCAATTATCCTCGGCTGTGCCGGAATGGTCGAAGTTGTTGACGCGGTCAGAAAGAGGCTTTCAACCGTTGTTATTGATCCGGTGGAATGCGCGGCAGGATGCATGCTTTGGATGTGCCCCAAAACCTGAACATTCGTAGCGCCGCGGCTGATTTTCAGTTCGGACAAAGACACACCCTGCAGAACTGAGGTGACAGCTACGTTGGCGGAAACTCGTTCGGGGGCTGGAGAGTTCCCGGAAGAAGAAGCGGCACGCCCGTCAGGACCGCCATATGCCACGCCAAGACAAGGTTGCTGCTGAGGACGGGGCAGCGGAATTCACGCTCCAGCGAAGCGATCAAATTCAGTGTTTTCAAGTTCGTGCAGGATAGAAACAGCGCATCAACCCCATCTGATGCAACCTCTGCCGCGGCTGCCCTGATGGCGTCTGCGGAAAGTCTGGCCACATTTGCTTCTACAGCTTCATCAAAGCTGAACGTGTTCCGGACTGTCACACCAGCATCTGAGAAAGCGCGCGCGACTGGCGCAGCGATGTCTGCTGTGTAAGGCGTGACAAGGCCAATCGAACGGCATCCCAGATGCGCCACGGCATGCAGGGCCGCGGTCAAGGGATCGGTCACGGCTTGCGCGCGACACCCTGACTGAACCAGTTTCGCGACGCGTTCAGCCCCGATCAATGTGGTGCCGGACGTGCAAGCATAGGCGACGGCGTCAAATGGGACACCACGCGGGAACAGCGCAGCGGATGCGGGCAGATTTCTCTCCATCGTCGCAATACTGTCTGCCGTTAGTTCGTCGCCGGAGGGCACACGCGAGGTGAGCAAAGTCGCACTGCTCGTCGCAAAAAGCTGGCGGAACTCGTCCTCGATGGTCTCGTCCGCCTGCAAAACGATCATGCCGAGACGAGGCGCGTTCATAGCAGGATCTCTGTCATGTCGCGCGGTGCGCGGCGCGACAGAAGTTCGGCGCCGTCGCTGGTCAGAAGGATGTTCTCTTCGTGCACAAGCATGCGATCACCCGCCACCAAAGCAGAAGGTTCCAGCGTCAGGACCATGCCTTCCCTCAGCGGCGTGCGGTCTTTGGATGTGAAAGACGGCCATTCGGTCAACGTCACACCAAGCCCATGCCCGAGCCTTCCACCAGCGTCCTTGAAGCCGCGCTTCGACAATGCGTTTGTGAACAAGCCGTGCACGTCCGAGGCGACCATTCCCGGTGACAGCATGGCAAGGATGTCTTCGGTCGCATCAAAGAGCCCCTCTTGCGCGCGCGCGACGTCGGGTGAGATCGGACCGATACTGAAATTGCGATCAAAATCGCAGAAATAGCCGTCTTTCACGGCGCCAGTGTCCAGCATCAGCACGTCGCCTGATCGAAGACGTTCCGACGACGCAGGCGAGATGACATCACCATATCCGCCCTGACCCGCACCGCCTGCCACGTAGCTGACCCAATCTGCACCCTCTTCCAGCAGTGCAGCTTGAAACCCGCGAAACACCGCGTCGAGTTGCGGGGCGTCTCTGACGATTTCGGGCACACGCTGAAAGGCCCGGTCCGCAATTCGACAGGCTTCACAGATCTTTTCGACTTCAGCCGGCGACTTGATCTCTCTCACCCTTTGAAGTGTTTCCGTTGCATCGCCGATGTTTCGGCCATCGAGCTTGGCGGTCAGCGCCGACCAGTCAGCCAGAGGCATTCTAAGGTGTGTCTCCAGCCCCATGGGAACACCAATCGTTCCGCCCGGGCGGACGAACCCGCTCAGCACCTCTGCCAGGCAAGAAATTCCATCGTCTTCCGGATCCGGCGCATCCCACGTCTCAATCCGGGATATCCATGTTCTTCCCATCAAAATGCGGCCGATTGACGGAATGACGGCGACAGGCGCCCCGGCTTGCGGCACAACGATGAACCAAGGTCGCGCCGGGCTTTCCCAAAAGCGCGTCAGAAAACCCGTGGTATAGAAGACGTCCGCTGGCTGCGTCAGCAACAGTGCGTCTTGCCCATGCTCGACCATCTTGGATTGAAGTGCTTTGATCCGCCCTTCAAACTCTGCGCGCGGAAAG
This sequence comes from uncultured Rhodobacterales bacterium, assembly GCA_964566835.1. Lineage (GTDB taxonomy): Bacteria > Pseudomonadota > Alphaproteobacteria > Rhodobacterales > Rhodobacteraceae > CAZMKY01. The sequence continues at coordinate 882 of CAZMKY010000286.1, read as the reverse complement.
ATGAGAGAGCCTTCAGGCATCCTCTGGCCCTTCACTCAGAATCGCAAGAACACGTGCATCGCTCGGCATGTCGGGCAGGCCTGCCAGAATGGCGGCCAGCCCGGCGCCGCCAGACGGTGTCGTGGCCAATCCGTATTTCTCTAGAATACCTACGCCCTCGGCCGCCTCTTCTTCAGTGATTGTCACGAATAGATCAGCGTCCTCAGACAATCCGCGCAAGGCGACAAGACTTGCTGTTTTGCAATCCAGTCGCCCCATCTCCGACACCGGCCCATCGGTCGTGACCAGAGCACCGGCCGCGATGCTGGCTTGAAGTGCGGGTGCCCATTCAGGCTCGACCACAAGGATTTTAGGCGCGTCGCCCCAAGCCTTGCGTGCAGCCGCGGCAACAGAGGCGGCCAGCCCTCCCACACCTGCCTGCAAAAGAATATGCGTGGGAGGCACGCCAATCTGGCGGATCGCTTCGTTCGCCATCTGCAGATACCCCTCCATGACACCCATGGCAGGCCCCAGATAGCCGTCCCAAGTGCTGTCGGAGAGCAAGGTCCATCCGTTCGCCTCGGCATCCTGCATGGCAGCTGCCATGCTGTCTTCATACTGGGCGCCCGCGCGGACGACCTCGGCCCCTGTGGCGATCAGGCGTTTCGCGAAGGCTTCTGGCACGCTTTCAGCCAGATAGATGATGGCCTTGGCCCCAAAGATACGAGCGCCCGCCGCAACAGACATGCCGTGATTGCCTGCGCTGGCGGCCACATAGATTCGGTCTGCCAAAGCGGTCTCGAACGGACCTCCGGCATCGGTGGCGTCGCGCGCGATGACGAAAGCTGCGCCCAAGGCCTTGAAACTGCCAAGCCCCATCCGTTCCCGTTCATCCTTGACCCA
>CAZMKY010000285.1:0-3065 GCA_964566835.1 uncultured Rhodobacterales bacterium | reverse complement strand
GCCGTGGTACGTATATCTGCCCGCCGGAACCGTCCCTTCGCCTGATCGGGGACGTGGCTGAGTATTGCTATACCAACGTGCCCAAATGGAACCCGATGAACGTGTGTTCCTATCACTTGCAAGAGGCCGGCGCGACGCCGGAGCAGGAACTGGCCTTTGCCTTGGCCACGGCGCAGGCCGTTCTGGACGATCTGAAGGGCAAGGTCGCACCGGAAGACTTCCCCAGCATGGTGGGACGCATCAGTTTCTTCGTGAATGCAGGCATCCGCTTCGTCACCGAGATGTGCAAGATGCGTGCCTTCGTCGCGCTATGGGACGAAATCTGTCAGGAACGTTATGGCGTCGAAGACCCGAAGTTCCGCCGGTTCCGCTATGGGGTGCAGGTCAACTCACTTGGCCTGACTGAACCGCAACCGGAAAACAATGTGCCCCGCATCCTGCTGGAAATGCTGGCCGTCACGCTGTCGAAGGACGCGCGGGCGCGGGCTGTCCAGCTTCCGGCCTGGAACGAGGCCTTGGGCCTGCCGCGCCCGTGGGATCAGCAGTGGTCGCTTCGGATGCAACAGATCCTGGCCTATGAGACTGACCTTCTTGAGTATGGTGACCTGTTCGATGGCTCGCCGGTGGTGCAGGCCAAGGTCGATGCCCTGATGGAAGGGGCCCGTGCCGAGCTGCGCCAGATCGACGAGGCTGGCGGCGCGATGGAAGCCATTGCCTACATGAAGCGGCAGTTGGTCGAGGCGAACGCGGACCGCGTCCGCGGTATTGAGACGGGCGAAACAACGGTCGTCGGCGTCAATCGCTGGACGGAAGCCGAACCTTCGCCTCTGGCCACCGGCACAGACGCGATCATGGTGGCTGACGCAGACGCGGAAGCCGATCAGATCGCCCGCCTGCAAGCGTGGCGCGACAGCCGCGATGCCGATGCTGTAAAGGCCGCTTTGGCAGATCTTCGCGCCGCGGCAAAGGACGGCACCAACATCATGGCGCCGTCCATCGCGGCAGCAAAGGCCGGTGTGACCACAGGCGAATGGGGCGAGGTGCTGCGCGGTGTCTTTGGCCAATACCGTGCGCCAACAGGCGTTTCTTCCGCACCGTCGAACCGCACCGAAGGCTTGGACGAGATCCGCGCAGCCGTCGATGCGGTCTCGGGCAAACTGGGCGAGCGGGTGCGCTTTCTTGTAGGCAAGCCCGGACTTGACGGCCATTCGAACGGTGCCGAGCAAATCGCGACGCGCGCCCGCGACGCAGGGATGGAGATCACCTACGACGGCATCCGCCTGACACCCGAGGAAATCGTCGAACGCGTGCGCGAAACGCGCGCTCATGTCGTCGGCCTGTCGGTCTTGTCGGGCTCTCACGTGGCCTTGGTCGAAGACCTGATCGGACGTATGGCGGATGCAGATCTGGGCGAAGTGCCTATCGTTGTCGGTGGGATCATTCCGGACGAAGACGCACAACGTCTGCGCGCGATGGGCGTCGCACGCGTCTATACACCCAAGGACTTTGAGCTGAACCGTATCATGTTCGACCTTGTCGATCTGGTTGAGCCCGGACAGGTCGCAGCGGAATAGCCCGCTGCGTCAGGTCTTGGCGCCAAACGCGATCCAGCCTTGCCGCCACCTGAGCACGGTCGTCACAAGGCACGCCACGGCGTAGATATATGCCAGTGTTGGAAAGGCTGCAGGCGCAAGGCACATGATGATGAACAAGAGGATCGTCTCGAATCCTTCGGTCAGTCCACCGAGGTAGTAGATCCCTTTGGTCGGATACTCCGGCGCGGTGTCGCCATGCTTGGCCGCGATGACCGCGAAGGCCAAGAATGACGACCCGGTTCCCACGAATGACGCGATCAGCACGGCAGCGGGTAGAGCATTCGTCGTCGGATCATGCAGCGCAAAGCCAAGCGGGACGAGGGCGTAGAAGGCAAAGTCCAGACCAATGTCCAGAAACGCGCCCCGATCCGTAGGCTCTGTCAGACGGGCGACGACGCCGTCCAAGCCGTCGGCCGCCCGGTTCAGAAGGATCAGCACCAGCGCCACCCACCAATACCCGGCAATAATTGCAGGCACGGCCAGAAGGCCAAGCGTGAACCCGATCAGCGTAACGCGGTCCGCATCGACGCCTCGCGCCACGAGGGCACGGGCCAGCGGGGTAAGCGCCCGATTGACGAGAGGGACCAGTGTTGCATCGATCATGTCAGGGAAAGCCGTCAGGTGCGTGTCAGTCTTATCGTCCCTTATCTTAGCCCCGCGCATCCTTGAAGACAGTGTCATATGCTTTCACCGACAGGTGATTGCGCGAGAGGTCGGCGGCATCGGTGCTTCTGCCGTTTTTCTCTTGGTGAAGTTCGTCTAGGTTCATCAGAGATCACGAAGGAAGGACCCTGCCCTATGACCATCCATATCGGTGCAAAACCCGGCGACATCGCAGAGACCGTTCTGTTGCCCGGCGACCCCTATAGGGCCAAGTGGGCGGCCGAGACCTTTCTGGACGATGCACGCCTTGTGAATGAAGTGCGTGGCATGCTGGGCTTTACCGGTACGTGGAAAGGCAATCCGGTCACGATCCATGGCTCTGGTATGGGGATGCCAAGTCTGTCGATCTATGCCAATGAGCTGATCCGGGACTACAATGCTCAAACGCTGATCCGGATTGGATCCTGTGGCGGCATGCAGGACAAGGTCAAAGTCCGCGATGTCATTCTGGCGATGACCGCATCGTCGATTTCGACCCCGTCGCGCGGGATTTTCAAGGAATTCATGTTCGCGCCGTCCGCTGACTGGTCCCTTCTGAACGCAGCCGCCGCCGCGGCCGGAACGCGCGATGTCGGCGTGCATGTCGGAGGTATCTATTCGTCCGATGTCTTCTATGACGAGCGCCCTGATCTGAACGAGCAGATGACCCGCCACGGCATCCTTGGTGTCGAGATGGAGGCGGCCGAGCTGTACAATCTGGCCGCGCGTTACGGACGCCGGGCGCTGGCCGTCCTGACCGTGTCCGATCATCTGATCACGGGCGAAGCGCTGCCATCGGATCAGCGCGAGCGAAGCTTTGGCGATATG
>CAZMKY010000284.1:0-1886 GCA_964566835.1 uncultured Rhodobacterales bacterium | reverse complement strand
TGCCCTGACCCAGCGCCGAGACGGAAAACTCCAACGCCGCGAACATGTTGTTCGTGTCGGTCACTGCGACGGCGGGCATGTCGTGTTGCGCGCAAAGGCCCGGCAGTTTCTTGAGGCGGATCGCGCCTTCAAGGAGCGAGTATTCCGTATGCACACGCAGGTGGATGAATCGGGGATTGCTGCTCATGCGACCACGATATGATGTGGCTGGCTGTGAATGAAGGGCAGAATGATGTTATCCCCAAGCAAATAGTTATCCATTCAGCTAAGTTTCTTGACAAGAGCGCAGCCTCAGCAATACTTAGCCACATGACTAACCAACTTGATTCCTTTTTCGCCGCGCTCAGTGACCCGACCCGGCGCGCCGTCATCGAACGGCTTGTAGAAGGGCCGGCCCCGGTCGGGGAACTTCATGCGCCCCACGACATGGCTTTGCCGACCTTCATGAAACATCTCGCCCGGCTGGAAGCGGCCGGACTGGTCCGGACCGAGAAAAAGGGACGCGTGCGGACGGTTCACATTGAAGCCGCGCCCTTGGCGATAGCTGAAGACTGGCTCTCCAGACATCGGCGACTCTGGGAACAGCGGCTTGACCGAATTGAACAGCTGGCCACCCGGCTTGAACAGAACGAACAGGAGATCCCCAATGGCTGAAACCGGCCTCATCACACTATCCCGCACGATCGCGGCAAGTCCGAAGCACCTTTTCAGCGTGCTGACATCACCGGAAGCCCGCCAGATCTGGGGGCCGCCGGATCCGCAATCGGTCGTCCTGATCGAGAACCAACCCGCCCCTGCCCCCGGCGTCCGCGAATTGTCGCGCGTGGGACCCGCTGAAAATCCTTATGTCGATGTCACAACGGATTGGATCCGCATCGATGAGGCAGAGCGTCTGGTCTATTCGGAGATGCTGGAGGCCGAAGGAACCGCGCTTGGCATCTCGTTCGCCACCTTGGAGCTGACGGAAACGGACGCAGGAACAGACCTGAATGTCACCGTGCAAATCGTCAGTTTCGTTGGGGACGAAATCATGAGCGAGATGGAAAGCGGCTGGACACACGCCTTTGAAAGCATGGCAAAATACGCCGAGCAGGGCTGAAGCCATTCGAACCTCTGGCGGCCCGTGGCTTTGGAAATTTCTGGCCCTGGGCCGCCACGAGATCCGTTCACTTTAGCCCCAGCCAAAAAAAGCAAAGTGGTGCGCACCATGCGACTTCGCTAGGCTTGTCCCACTGGGATGGAGCCAAGACATGCGTATTCTCAACTTGCTCGCCGGCTCTGCGACGGGCGGCGGCATCGATGTCGCGATTGATGTGCGTCCGCGCGATGCGGACGACATGACTTGATGTCGTTCCTCCGCAAATCCTTCCGTTTGTTGCCATTTCTGGCACTGCTGGGACTTGCACTTTGGGGGTCGATGTATCTTTCGGATTGGCTGGTTGAAGAAGTCTTGCCCGAGCTCACGCCGCAGAATGCAGCAATGTATCGCAAGATCATCATAGTCAGCCTTTTGAGCTATGTCGTGTTGATGAGCATTCCTTTCCTACCGGGGGCGGAGGTCGGGTTGGCACTGCTCGCTCTTTCTGGCGGGGCGATGGCGCCAATGGTCTATCTGGCGACCGTTTCCGCGCTTTTGCTGGCGTTCGTGATTGGTCGCCTTATACCGCCGGATAAGACAGCCAAGGCCTTGCAAGGCGTCGGCCTTTCACGTGCAGCCGACCATGTGCGCCGCATGGCAACGACCTCCCCGGATCAAAGCTTTCGAGACGCCCTGCCCCAAGATGCAGCGCCGTGGATGAAGACACTGTTGAAGTACCGCTATGTGGCGCTGGCTGTTCTGATCAACATGCCGGGCAACGTGGTCCTGGGCGGTGGCGGCGGATTGG
>CAZMKY010000283.1:0-3848 GCA_964566835.1 uncultured Rhodobacterales bacterium | reverse complement strand
GAGCGTGTAGCTTGCGTGCCATTTGATGCCGGATGGAACGATCTGGGGGCGTGGGACGCGGTCTATGCGGCCAGTCTGCCCGGCAACGACGGTGTTGCGCAGATGGGCGATACGTTGGCCATCGATTGCAGCGACACGCTGCTGCGTTCGGAAGAACCGGGTATGCAACTCGTCGGTCTGGGATTGGACGGGGTCATGGCGGTCGCAATGCGGGACGCCGTTCTCGTTGCTGACAAATCTCGCGCGCAAGATGTGAAGGCTGTGGTCGACAGTCTGCGAAAGGCAGACGTTCCGCAAGCAGACCACTATCCCCGGTTTCACCGCCCTTGGGGCTGGTACGAGACGCTTTGCATTGACACACGATTTCAGGTCAAGCGGATCATGGTCAAGCCAGGCGGCATCCTTTCTTTACAAAGCCACATGCACAGGTCAGAGCACTGGATCGTCGTGGCTGGAACGGCGGAAGTCACCGTGGGGGATGACACGCGCATGGTGACCGAAAACGAAGGTGTCTACATCCCGCTTGGTACGGTGCACCGCATGGCCAACCCGGGCAAAGTGCCTATGTACCTTATCGAAGTGCAAACGGGCGCTTATCTAGGCGAAGACGACATCATCCGCTACGAAGACGTCTACAACCGGGCGTGATCAGCCCGGTTGCCGCTCGGCCCAGCCCGCAAAAATCTTCTCCAACGCGACAACCACGTAATAGAGAACGATGCCAAGCGCAGCCAATGCGATCAGAACAGCGAACATCAACGGATAATCGCTGTTTGTCTTGCCACTGTCGAACAAGGCACCAAGACCGCGGCCATGTGGGCTGACGATCTCCATCAGGTTCGTGCCAATAAAGGCCAGCGTGACCGAAACCTTTAACGCACCGAAGAATTCCGGCAAGGTCTTTGGCAAAGCGATCTTCCAGAAGATCGTGGCCTGTGACGCCCCGAGCGCACGCAGGATGTCCCGGTATTCTGGTTCCAAAGTCGACAGCCCGATCGAGATGGAAACGGCAATCGGGAAGAACGAAATCATGAAGGCGATCAGGATCGTGTTGAAATCGTGCGCGCCCACAAACAACAGCGCGACAATCGGGACGACCGTCGCCTTCGGAATGGCGTTGAAGCCGACCAAAAGCGGGTAGAGTGCATCTCGCATGACACGGCTGAAGCCCATGATCATGCCGATTCCAACACCGACGATCACGGCCAGCACCAGCCCCACGACCGTTCGCCACAAAGTCTGCCAGCCCATGGTGATGAACAAACTCCAATACTTGGAATAGGCGGGCGGCAAGTCTGATGGTGACGCCATGACATAGTTTGGCCAGCCGTTGATCCAGACCAACGCTTCCCAAAGCAGGAGGAATACGACGACCGCAACTAGCGGTGCGATCACCGCACGAGAGGCAAGCACTTTCATCTCAGGCCACCTTCTCTGCCGGCGCGCGGCCCTGCGCGATCTCAATCTGATGGCGCAGCACATTCAGACGTTCTGCAGCTTCAGGCGTATACAGGTCGTCCAGCGTCCGCTGCCCAGTGTCGGGAATATCCATGACGTATTGGGTGCGTGCCGGGCGTCCCGACAGGACAATGACTTGGTCAGCCAGGAAGATGGCCTCGCGCAGATCATGCGTGATCAGGACGCCGGTGAAAGGTTCTTCTTCTTTCACGCGCAACATGGTCTGCCACAGATCTTCGCGTGTGAAGGCGTCCAGGGCGCCGAAGGGCTCATCAAGGATCAGGACTTCCGGCGAATGAACAAGCGCGCGGCAGAGGCTGGCGCGTTGGCGCATGCCGCCAGACAATTCAGAAGGTCGCTTGTCTTCGAATCCGGCCAACCCGACCAATGCCAGAAGATCCCGCGCCCGGGCTTCCTGCTGGCTTCTGGTCATCTTTGTCGGCACGATCTCCAGTGGCAGAATGACGTTGTCCAAGATGCTGCGCCATTCCAGCAGCACCGGGTTCTGGAATGCCATTCCAACCGTAGGTCTCGGACCTTTGACAGGCTCACCATGCAATTTGACCGACCCTTCGTCCGGCTTCATCAGTCCGGCGACCAATCGCGTCAGCGTGGACTTGCCGCACCCCGACGGCCCGACGACGGCTGCAAAGCCCCCCTCGGCGACGGCGACCTCCAATCCGTCCAGAACCTGCAGATGTCCCGATGCGGTGTCGAAGGCGTGTCGCACGCCGGTGATCTCGATCATGGCATTCGTCATTTGACGGCCCGCCTGTCTTTCATTGGTCTAGAAATATCCCGGGGTGGTTCGGAGGGGCAGCGCCCCTCCGACTGTGATCAGGCGCGAAGGCGCCTGATCCTTCTTACTTCAGGCTCGGCAGGTCTGCCGGAAGGTATGCGTCCGTGAAATAAGCCGCCGGGTCGGGCGTGTTCTGGAACTCATACGTCGTCGCAATCTGCTCGACCGAGCTGGCCAGACGGTCCGCGTCGATGCCGCCAAACCCGTTCGCCGCCACGTAGTCGGTCATGACGTTGGCGTCGATGGCCAGCTGCAGTCGGCGCTGCTCTAGTGCGGCGTCTGCGGCCGGGTTGCGCTCGATCAGGCTTGCAATTGCACCTTCAGGATTTCCGATGGCATCCTTCCAACCTGCGGCGACTGCCATCAGGAAGCCCTTCACGACATCAGGATTTGCTTCGGCAAAGGTCGTATTGACGATGATCGCATTGCCGTAGAGGTCCACGCCATAGTCCGCCATGAGGATTGTGGAGATATCGCTCTCTTCAATGCCAAGGCGCACAAGGTTCAAATAGGACGAGAACGAGAAACCGGTGATCGCAGCGACATTGCCTTCGGCCAGCATCGGTTCGCGCGTCGGGAAGCCTACAGGCTCAACCGTAATGGCAGCCGTGTCGAGGTCGTTTTCGGCAGCGAAGATCGGGAACTGTGCCCATGCACCGTCTGGCGGCGGTGCGCCAAGGATTTTGCCTTCAAGATCTTTTGGACCTTCGACACCCAGCGACTTGCGGCCAATAACGGCGAATGGAGGCTTGTCATAGACCATCATGACGGCCGTCACTGGCGCGTCGGGGTTCTGGTCCTTGAACTTGATCAGGCTGTTGATGTCGGCAAAGCCAATCGGGAAAGCACCCGTCGCGACTTTCGGGATTGCGTCGAGCGAACCTGAGCCTGCCGAGATCTCAACGGACAGATCGTTCGCGGCAAAGTGGCCGTTGTCGATTGCTGCGAAGTAAGGCGCCGAAGGGCCTTCGAATTTCCAGTCGAGCGCAAATGGGATCTGCGTCTCGGCGGTGGCTTGGGTGGCGGCCACGGCAAACACCGCGCCGACGATCATCTTATGAAGCACGAGGGTCACTCCTTCCCTGTTGAACAATCAGCCGGGAGGAAAGCGGTCGTGCGAGATGAGGTCCAGCGCAACGACAGCTTGAACAACCGTTCCCCCCAAACGGCCGTGTTGAGGGCAGATTAGCGCTTCATCGCTGAAAATCTAGGCATTTCGGTATTGCAATGTATCTGCGGTCCGCGTCCAGTCGTGCTGAAGTTCAGGAGTGCCGTTTTGCCCAACGTACAAGAAAACCCTCATCGTGGACGCGGTTTGCTGCGGGATACACCCCGACCCCGGAATGACGCACGCCATGTCGCCGCCTTGCTCGCGAATTGCCCGCGACATGCCGAAACGCCGCTGATCAATGCGCAGGGTCTCGCGGAACGCGTCGGCGTTGCATCAGTATGGGTCAAGGATGAACGGGAACGGATGGGGCTTGGCAGTTTCAAGGCCTTGGGCGCAGCTTTCGTCATCGCGCGCGACGCCACCGATGCCGGAGGTCCGTTCGAGACCGCTTTGGCAGACCGAATCTATGTGGCCGCCAGC
>CAZMKY010000282.1:0-5521 GCA_964566835.1 uncultured Rhodobacterales bacterium | reverse complement strand
TTCCACATTCGTGGCCTGTGCGATGGGCAGATCGCCCTGTCGTCCGCGGCTGGTCAGAATGGCAACCAGTTCCCATGCGTCTTCCCTTGATCGAAGCACCGCACCGCCGCTTTCCCCACCTTCTACAGCGCAGGCCAGTGTGACAAGACCGGGACGACCTGGGATCACGCGACAGGGACGAAGACGGGACCCCTCTCCATCCCCTGCCTTCCACGTTGCGATGTGCAAACGCTCACCAACTTCTGCTGGCGGTCCTGTTTCGATCGGTCGTGCGGGCGCGGTTCCCTCAAGGCGCAAGACCGCCAGATCGAAGCGGAATCGGCGGACGCCCTGCCCTTCAAGATCATAGAGAGGGTGCACGACTGAAGCGACGACGGGGATCGCATCGCTTTGCTGGCCACCTGCGCGAAATCCAAAGGATCCGCCCGGCCGGGCCCCACCGCCGCAGTGCGCCGCGGTCAGAACCAGGTCTTCGCCAATCAGAACGGCTGAACATGTGCCTGCGTTTGGGCCACGGGGACCTTCGAACCTGCCCGCACCGTCGGGCGCTTCGGACAAGGCCACGCTCGGCAGAAAGCATACAATCAAAATGAAGCACCGCTTGATCATGCCTCAAGGGTCGCCATCGGGACCTGATCCGTCAAGCATTAGGGTTTGACGAATTTCGCACCCTGACCCGAAGCCAGACCCCGTCTCACCACAGGTTTGAACGCCGGTTCTGCGTTTGCCGTCGGTACCGCTTCGCGCCTGGAAAATACACCGTCCGATGCGCCCATCAGGGCCATCAGATCGGCCAACGGCTTTTCAAGGTTCGTACCAAGTGCGACGTGCTGGTCCCGCACCATGGCTTTTGCCGATACGACCGACACGATACGGGCCCTACCATCTTCGAAAGTGAAGATCGGGGCGCCGGATGCGCCGAAGTCGACATCGCAAGAAAGTATCAGGCTGCCCTTCTGCCGGGCCAGAACGTGGCAGACCTCTTGCAGCGAAGCGCTGTCTTCGCGGCCTTGTGCGTAGCTCACAACGCCAACTTCTGCGCCTTTGCGTGGCCGCGATGCAGTCTCGAACGGCTGGACATTTGCCAACCGAATTTCACTTTCCAGCTCCAACAGCGCGATGTCGCTGGAGACGCGAAGATCGCCGGTGGGACCGATGTATTCGTAGTCCGGATGCGCCATGGCGCGCCGCACGCCGCGAAAGGCTTGCGCTGTGCCGTTGCGCCAACCTGCCAGAAACTGGATCTCCCCCGGATCGACGGGCTGCTTGGTTGAATCGTCGTAGATGCAATGGGCGGCTGTCAGGACAAGGCGCGGCGCAACCAATGCGCCGGTGCACATGCCCCCGGCCCCGATGTTCAGGCGACCTACGCCCTCCCAGCCGCGCGCCTCATACGCCGTCATCAAGCCGGTCAGGTCGGAGCTTTCCTCCGCCACAGCTGTGCCGACCAGGCCGAGCGCCATCGCGGCACCGAATGCCAAAAATCTCATCTGCCTTGCCTCATTTTTTGGGCAAGGATGACCCTAGCACTGCTTCAGGGCAAGACTGAGGCGGCTTGTTTGCTAGATCAGGATCGGGACCGTGTCCTTCTGGCGACCGTCTGCATCGGAACCAGAGGACCTTGCGGAGACGCCGTCCAGCGCCTTTGGCCGAGGCCCGCCAGTGGCCCAATCCAGAAGCTCCACCGTGTGAAGAATGGCAACGCCGCTTCCGGACCCGATCTGCATCATACACCCAATATTCCCCGCCGCGATGACATCCGGCTTCGTCGCCTCAAGGGTTGCCACCTTCCTTGCCTTCAATTCAGACGACAATTCAGGCTGCATCAGGTTGTACGTTCCTGCAGAGCCGCAACAAAGATGCGGGTTGGCGGGCTCGACCACTTCGAAACCGACCTGCCGCAACAGATCCTTCGGCAGCGTCTTGATCTGCTGACCATGCTGAAGCGAACAGGCGGAGTGATAGGCCACACGAAGCGGCTCCGGTGCCTTTGCATTTGATAGATCGAGCTTGGCCAGAACCTCGGTAATATCCATGGCAAGTGCGCTGACACGTGCGGCTGCATCGGCCTTCTCGCTTGTGCGGAACATGTGACCATAGTCCTTCACCGTCGTGCCACAGCCGGATGTATTGATGACCACCGCGTCCAGATCTCCGGCGTCCGTCCAGGCCTTGATATTTGCCGCGGCAAACTGATGGCTTTCGTCGGTTTTTCCCATGTGATGCACCAGCGCCCCGCAACACCCTTGGCCTTCGGGGATGACGACTTCGGCGCCAAGGCGGGTCAGCAGGCGGATGGTTGCATCGTTGATGTCAGTGTTCAGCGCTTTCTGCGCGCAACCTGTCATCAAGGCCACACGCATCTTTTTTGGTGCCTCGGACGCAAAGGTCTGCGGGTCATCGTTGCGGCTGACCGGTGGGATCGTCTTGGGCGCCATGGCCAACATTGCCTTGACCCGCGCATCCGGGATCAAAGGCGCAAACGGGCGGCCGATTTTTGCCGCCAGAAGGGCCACGCGGAATCGCATCGGATAAGGCAGTATCCGCGACAATACCCAGCGCAACGCGCGATCCCGCCATGGGCGCTTGTAAGTCTCTTCAATATGCGCGCGGGCATGATCGACAAGGTGCATGTAATGCACGCCGGACGGGCACGTCGTCATGCACGCCAGGCATGAGAGGCAGCGATCGACATGTTTCACGGTTTTGGCGTCTGCCGGACGACCGCTCTCCAACATGTCCTTAATCAGGTAGATGCGGCCTCTCGGGCTATCCAGCTCGTCGCCAAGGACTTGGTACGTGGGACATGTCGCAGTGCAGAACCCGCAATGCACGCAGGATCTGAGGATCTCGTTCGAGCGCTTGATATCCGGATCGGCAAGCTGCGCTTCGGTGAAAGTGGTTTGCATAAGTTCGCCTCAGACAGCGTTCAGCAGGAAAACATAGTGGGCGGCAAAAGTGACGACCATGGACAGCGTCATGCGGGTCCAGACACTGATCTCGGATCGGATCAGAAGCGCAATCAGCATAACGACCCCGGCGACCGCCGCACCGGTGAAAAGGGGTGTGAAGAAGACAGCACCGCTTGGCAGGCTAGGGACTATGAAGAGCCACGAAAGACCGCCGGCGATCACCGCGGCCGCCAAAGCCCAATGACGCACAGCGAAGCCAACGATCACGGCTGCAACCGACGGCAAAAGCAGAAAAGCGAACTCGATACCGCTCATCCCATGTATCCGGCGTTCAACAGGCCCCGCGGATCGAACTCTTTGCGCAGACCACTTGCCAGAGTGGCAAGGGGTGCAACTTCGGCCGGCACACTGCCAAGTGCATCGAACGTTGCTTTATCTGCGCGCACCAACGTGGCGTGCCCGACAATGCCGGCCAGCGCATCCCGAACGTCGAAACCATTTGCCGTGCGTGCCCAGATCAGGCCGCCACCCCAGTCGAAAAGTAGATCTGCAGCTGCAAGGCTCTCTGCTACCTTCGGCGCCACAGACGGACGGACCGAGATCCGCCAGACATCGCCATCACTGTCGGCAAAAGCCCGAGCATCGCGAAGGTCTGCCCAGACCTGATCCATGTCACGTTCAATCCGACCTGTGCCGAACGGTGCCAGTCCACGCACCAAGGCATCCGCACGTTCGACAACCGAAGCTTCGAACCCTTCCAGACGCAGGATCGTCTGCGGCGCATCTCCCGGCAGGTGGGCCGCACCGGTCACCTGGTAGGGTGACGTCAAACCCGTGGACATAACGGCAATCGCTTGTTCTACCGAAAGTCCGTCAAAGCAGATCGTCGCGCTGGAGTCCGGACGCGGCAGGACCTTGAAACTCACCTCGGTCAAAACGCCAAGCGTTCCACGGCTGCCGGCCAGAAGCTTCACAAGGTCGTAGCCCGTGACATTTTTCATGACGCGTCCGCCTGATTTGATCAGATCTCCGCTGCCATCGACGAATTTCACGCCAATCAGACTGTCACGGCACGCACCCGCATAGATCCGCCGTGGGCCCGAGACGTTCATCGCTACGGCGCCGCCAATTGTCGGTGTGCCCGATGTGCCCAGAAGCGCACGGTGATCCATGGGCTCGAACGGCAACATCTGACCTTCAGCTGCCAATGCGGCCTCAATCTCGGCTACGGGCGTGCCCGCGCCCGCGACAATCGTCAGTGCGCCGGGTTCATAAAGGTCGATCCCGCTCAGACCCGCCGTTGAAAGCGGTGTGCCAGAGCCGGGCTGGTGGCGTGTCCTGCCGCCTTGGACGGCAAATGGGCCGTCAGCGCTCTGTATGATCTCGGCCAGTTCGGCCGCTGTGTCGGGGCGAAGAATGCTCACGGGCGTCAAGCTCCTTATGGCTTAGGCTGCAGCGTCGATTTCGCCGCGTCGACCTGCGCTGATCGACAGGGGGAAAACCTTCGCCGGGTTCAAAAGCCAGTTCGGGTCAAAGACGTCCTTCACCCGCATTTGCGCCTCCAGATCTGCGGCATCAAACTGCACGTCCATCAGGTCACGCTTTTCAATACCGACGCCGTGCTCTCCGGTCAGGCAGCCGCCAACCTCGACACAAAGCTTCAGGATCTCTGCACCAAAGGCTTCGCAGGTTTCCAGATCTCCGGGCTTGTTGGCATCGAACAAGATCAACGGGTGCATATTGCCGTCGCCCGCGTGGAAGACGTTGGCGACATCAAGGCCGAACTCTTTCGACATCTCTCCGATCCGCCGCAATACCGTCGGCAAAGACGACACCGGGATCGTCCCGTCGAGGCACATGTAATCGTTGATCTGCCCCATCGCACCGAAGGCAGACTTCCGGCCCAGCCAAATCCGGGCGGCTTCGTCCGCGTCGCCTGCTTCACGCACTTCGACAGGATTGTGCGCCTTCGCGATCCCGACGATCAGCTCAAGTTGGTCGCGGATTTCATTGGCAGACCCTTCGACCTCCACGATCAGTAGCGCTTCGCAATCGGGATAGCCCGCATGCGCATGGGCTTCGCAGGCGCGAATACAGGGGCGGTCCATGAACTCAATCGCCACAGGCAGAATGCCGGACTTGATGATGTCACTGACGCAGGCACCAGCGACTTCAGAGCTGTCAAACCCGATCAGCACCGGGCGCGCGCCTTCCGGCTTTCTGAGAATCCGCAAGGTCGCTTCTGTGACAACGCCCAGCTGTCCTTCGGATCCGCAGATCAGGCCCAGCCAATCGTATCCAGAAGCATCCAGATGCGCGCCACCGATTTCGACGATTGTGCCATCCATCTGAACCATCGTAACGCCCAATAGGTTGTTGGTCGTCACGCCGTATTTCAGGCAATGCGCACCGCCGGAATTCATTGCGATGTTGCCAGCGATAGCGCAGGCCAATTGCGAGGACGGATCGGGGGCATAAAAGAAATCATGGTCCTCGACCGCGCCTGTCACGCTCAGGTTCGTGCGACCGGTCTGTACCTTGATGATACGGTCGGCGTAGTCGACTTCCAGCACCTCGGTCAGCCGCGAGACGCCAAGGATGACGCTGTC
>CAZMKY010000281.1:0-8473 GCA_964566835.1 uncultured Rhodobacterales bacterium | reverse complement strand
GTCGCCTGTTGCGACAAGGTGAAGTCCTTCGGTGCGTAGCCCTTCGGAAGAATGCGCGCACCGATCTTGCATCTGGCGGACCCCGATGCCTTGGCCGCTTCGCACGCCGCCAGCGCCGCCGCCTCGGCCGCAGAAAGCGTGTGATAGTTCAGTGCGCCTTGCAGCGACTCGCTGACCACGCCTTCTGTGGGAGAAAACGCCAAAGCGCCGAAATAGCCGACCGGCGTTGCCAGCCGTTCCTTCATGACCGGCAAGAGCGCACGTAGCGTCGCCTGATCCGAAGCCGACAGCGCGCTCGACACACCGATCTCGGTCGTCTTCGATGAGAAGAGCTCTTTCTTCGCCTGATCTTCGGTCAATGTCTGCGCTGTCAATGGCGACGCCAAAACAACCGCTGTCGCGGTCAAACTCACAAACCTTCTCAACATGTTCGGCAATCCCCAACAGCAACCTTTTCCCCTACTTAGCTCAGTCCATTCTCTCCGGCCAGTCTGCCGGACTAGACGACAGCGCGATCGCTGTTAATTTCCGGCGAAACTGATGGAGGACTACAAGATGCGCGCCGACCCCGTATTGACCCATGTCAATGAGACGCTGGAAACTTCGATGGAGCGTCTGATGGAGCTTCTGCGCATCAAATCCATCTCGACCGACCCTGCCTTCAAGTCCGACGTGGCCGACGCTGCTGAATGGCTGGCAAACGATCTGAAGACGCTGGGCGCAGACGCGGAAGTCCGTCCTACCACAGGGCACCCGATGGTCGTCGGCAGCATGGGCGAAGGCGCGCCGCACCTTTTGTTTTATGGCCATTACGACGTTCAGCCGGTGGACCCGCTGGAGCTTTGGCACCGCGATCCCTTTGACCCCGCAATCGAGGACATGCCCCATGGCAAGGTCATTCGCGGGCGCGGAACAGCCGATGACAAGGGTCAGTTGATGACCTTTGTTGAGGCCTGCCGGGCGTGGAAAGCCGTCCACGGAAGCTGGCCTTGCAAGATCACGTTCCTGTTCGAAGGTGAAGAAGAATCAGGGTCGCCTTCGCTGGTTCCTTTTCTTGAGGCGAACGCGCAGGAGCTCTCTCAACCAGACATCGCACTTATTTGTGATACCGGTCTTTTCGACCGGAACACGCCTGCCGTGACGACCATGTTGCGCGGTCTCTTGGGCGAAGAGGTCATCATCACCGGGCCCGATATGGACCTTCATTCCGGCATGTATGGCGGCGCTGCCCGGAACCCGATCCGTGTTCTCTCAAAAATCATCGCCAGCTTGCACGACGACACCGGACGGATCACCGTGCCGGGGTTCTATGACGGCGTGCATGAGCTGCCAGACGACATTCAGGCCCAGTGGCAGGCACTTGGCTTCGATGCGGAAGGTTTCCTTGGTGACGTGGGGCTGAGCCTGCCAGCCGGTGAGGACGGCCGCTCTGTCCTTGAAATGGTCTGGTCCCGGCCGACCTGCGACGTGAACGGGATCAACGGCGGCTATACCGGCGACGGCTTCAAGACGGTTCTGCCGTCCAAAGCCTCGGCCAAGATCAGCTTCCGTCTTGTCGGCGATCAAGACCCACTGGCCATCCGCGAAAGCTTCCGGTCCATGGTGCAAGAGATGCTGCCGCCCGATTGCACGGTCGAATTCAAGGACCACGGCGCGTCAAAGGCATCCGTCATGTCGACCGACGACCCGAAGTTCGAAAAGGCACGTCTTGCGCTGTCAGACGAATGGCCGAACGACGCCGCCTTCATCGGATCCGGCGGATCGATCCCGATTGCCGGTCATTTCAAGACGATCCTCGACATGGATTCGATGCTGATCGGCTTTGGCAATGACGATGACCTGATCCACAGCCCGAACGAGAAATATGACGTGGCAAGTTTCCACCGCGGCATCCGCAGCTGGGTCCGCGTTCTGGACGCGCTGTCGAAGTAAGCCAGATGTCAAAGCCACGCCATCTGTTCATCATCACCTATGGGCGGTCCGGGTCGACCGCCCTGCAGATGGCGTTGAATGCCATACCGGGGTTCCTGATCCGGGGCGAGAATTTCTCAACTGTGGGCAAGGCTTTGAAAGCCGTTATGTCAGCGCAGGATTCCAAGCGCCAACACGGGACAGAGAACGAATCTCATCGCCCTTGGTTTGGCGCCGGTGAAATTGACGCTGACGGATTTGCCGACGACATCGCGAATGCGATCACCTACCGCATCCTGCAGCCCAAGCAGGACACGCGCGTCGTGGGCTTCAAGGAAATCCGTTGGTTGAACGAGTTCAGATCCAACGACCGCTTGAAACGGTTGATGTGGATGCTCTTGCATCGGTTCCACGACACTCGGATCATCTTTTTAAAGCGGGATCCGGCCGAAGTGGCACAAAGCGGCTGGTGGGCCGAGCAGGACACGGAAAGCGTGATTGCGGAACTGACCTGGAATATCGAGACGTTTGAGAGACTTCACAGCGACTTCCCGGACAAGACATTCATGTTGGACCATTCCGATTTCGCTGGGGATCCAAATGGCTTGCGCCCTTTACTGGAATGGCTGGGTGAAGGCGATCACGCCGATCTTGCCGTTGAAGCGCTGGACCGGCAGCTGCATCATCTGAAAGACGCAAAGGGCAATCCGCCGACGGAAGAGGACTAGGTCAAGCCGCCGTCAGGACACCATCGCGCAGAGAAGCTCGAACATCAGCGACGCGCCCAGATAAGCCGTCCCGCCCGATTGATCGAAGGGCGGCGAGACCTCGACCAGATCCGCGCCGACAATGTTCAGACCCTGCAGGTGACGCACGACCTGAAGCGCCTGGAAGCTGTTTGGCCCACCGACTTCTGGCGTACCGGTGCCGGGCGCGAAGGCCGGGTCAACGAAATCAATGTCATAGCTGACATAGGTGGCGCCCTGCCCGACGATCTCGCGCGCTTCAACCATGACGTCCGCGACGCCACGCTCAAACAGCTCTTCAATCTGCACCACCCTTATGCCCTCGGCCTCGGCAAACTCGAGATCTTCCCGGTCGTACATGGTGCCCCGAATGCCGATCTGAACAACCCGATGTGGATCCAGAAGACCTTCTTCGACAGCACGGCGAAACGGCGTGCCATGCGTATACATCTGCCCGTCGAAGTAACTGTGGAACAGATCCGTGTGGCTGTCGAAGTGGACCATGCCCACAGGCCCGTCCGAGGCAAGACCACGCAAGATCGGCAAGGAACAGAGGTGATCCCCACCCGCTGTCAAAGGACGGACGCCGGCGGCCTTGAGGTTTGCATAGAACCGCGTGAAGCGATCCAGTGTATCCATTACAGATGCGGGGTTCGGCCCGACATCGCCCAGATCGGCGCAGCGGGCCAGTTCGAACGGGCGTTGGGTCGTCACGGGATGCTCTGCCCGGATCATGGTCGACGCGTCCCGAATTTGCCGTGGTCCATGACGCGGACCGGGACGGTTTGTCGTGCCCGCGTCCCACGGCGCACCGACCAAGCCGATTTCGACATCCTGAAAGCGGGGCATCCCCGGCGCAACATGCGGAAGACGCATGAACGTCGGCACGCCAGCAAACCTCGGCAGATCAAAACCCGAAACCGGTTGAAAGAATGAATCGCTCATCGCACAGCCCTCCGTCGGGACATGGCGATCAGACCTTGCCCCCAGCTTTCAGCAACGCTTCAATCGTGCGCGATAACGTGCTTTCGTCAATGGGTTTTGTGAGGATCGGAACGCCCTCCATGCGGGACGGCACCTCGATCTTGGAGCCATAGCCCGTGACGAAAACAAACGGCATCCCAAGATCCAGAAGCTTGTCTGCAAGATCCATCGAGACGACGCCCCTCAGGTTCATGTCGAGAACGGCAAAGTCGAGATCAGGGGCAACGCAAAGCTCCATGCCTTGTTCAAGCGTGGCTGCCGTTCGCACCTCTTCCGCACCAAGGCGGGACAGCGTGTCGACCATATCCATTGCCAGAACAATGTTGTCTTCTACCAGAAGCGCGCGTTTGCCCGCACCAATACGCGCGATTTTCGCGACGTGTGGCTGCAACTTCGGAGCAGTCTCCGCATCGACATCGACCAATGCCTCATCCGGAAGCCAAAACTTGAAGTTGACCCCGGTTTCGGGGAATTCGAGGGCGGCTTTGCCGTCCAGTTCAAACGGGATCGCCTTTTCAATCAGGGACCGTCCGAAGCCGTGCCGCTCGGGCACGAAGACCTGCGGCCCGCCGATTTCGCGCCATTCGAAGTCAAGACCACCGTCTTCATTGACGCCCCACTTCACGCGCGCAATACCATCCGGCGTGGACAAGGCGCCATACTTTGCGGCGTTTGAGACGATCTCATGCAGGACCAAAGCAATGATCGGCGCAACATCTGACCTGAGCCCGGTCAAAGGCCCCGTCATCAAGACTTGCGACGTCTCGGCGCCCAAATACGGGGCCAGTTCAGTCTCTACGATCCCACGCAGCGACACGCCCTGCATCGTGTTCGACACGGCCAGATCATGCGCCGCCGCCAAGGCCGCAATCCGCTGCTCCAACGCAAGAGCATAGCTTTCCAGCGACGCCGACGACGATTTGGCCTGTCGAGACAAGGACTTGATCAATGCTAGGATGTTCTTCACCCGGTGATTGAGCTCAGCGATCATGAGATCCTGTTGCCGCTGGAAGCTGGCTACATCCTTGTGCCGCTCCAGTTGCACACGCTCACCCCGCGCGACGATCTGGGTCAGAAGGATCTGGATGTCCTTCGCGGTCGCCACATCGCCCGGCGTCCATGGGTTACAGTAGCCCTGCGTCTTCTCGATATAGCTTTCGAAGGATTGCCTGGGCGAAATGCGGGGACCAAGCGGTCCGTCCTCCATCTTTTTTTCGGGCCGACCTGCCCACTTCAGCGCTCTTGTGATCTCATCTCGGAAATACACAAGCTGCAGCGGAAAAGCCGCCGTCGCCCGGACAAGCATCGCGCCACCCGAATTCCGGAAATCACACTCTGGCCCCAGAACCGAGTCGGACAGGTTGTTGATCGTGAGGATCAAGTCTTCGTTCGTTGGGTCGACCCCCTCGAATAGGTTCACTGTCGCCGGGCTGGGCGTGCTGCCGTAGGTCAGAGTCTTGCCTTCATAAATCACGGCCAGACCATCGCTTTCGACGATCTCGGACAAGATCGGTGCCATCTTGGGAAAGGCGTTCAGAAGATCCGTCGTCGCCATCGTCTCCGACGTGATGCGCTCTCGCGCGGCAATGGCCTTGTTCCGACGCTGGACGATAGCGGCGTCCTGTTTTTCCTTGATCAGAAGTGACGCGACCTGACCGAAAAGCTCAACCGCGATCCGCAAATCGGACGAGATGATCTTGGGGCCGCTATGATGGCAAGAGAACATGCCCCAAAGCCGCCCTTCGACGACCAGTCCAATCGTCATCGTCGCGCCGACGCCCATGTTGCGCAGATATTCGACATGAATGTCCGAGACGCCGCGCAGATGCGCGAAGGACATGTCCAGTGGTTTCTCCGCCGTGCTGTGGGCCAGCATCGGAACAGGCGTCTGGTTGATATCGACCAGCATGCGAAGCGGGTTTTTGACCTGCAAGGCACGTGCCTGTTCCGGGACATCCCAAGCAGGGTATCGCAGCCCCAGAAAGGGCGTCAGGCCGGGCACAACAGCTTCGGCAACGACTTCGCCGTCGCCGTTGTCTTCGTAACGATATGCCATGACCCGGTCGAACCCAGTCAACGATTGCAGCCCCGCGACGCTGACCCGCAGAAGCTTGTCGATCGACGTGCCTGCATGCGCGGCGGCCAGAAGCTGTCGCATCTGATCCACCGGGTAAGACGCACCCGTGCCATCATCGGCGGCCTCAAACTCCAGAAGAGCGAGGCCCTGAGGGTTCACATGCGCATAGATCTCGAACGCCTTGTCGTTCACGTCAAAGGTTCCGACACGCTCGCGCTGCGTCCGCGCCGTTGGCGATGCCAGAGCGTTTCTCAGATCATGAACCGCCTTGTCAGAAAGAATGTCTGAAAAGGCACCGCCCAAGACGTCGCCGGGCGTCAGGCCGCAGATATCTTCGAGGTTCTTGCTGACATACTGGACCTCGCTCAGATCAACAGGACCGGCAAGAAGCACACCAAATGGTTGAACACGTCCCGGAGTGTGGATCGGCTCCAAGTCGCAAGTGTTCAGATCCACTGCATGCACTGACTCTTCGCGGTAGTCGTCCACGGCGGCCTCCAGATTTTCGCATTCAATCTGTCACATGAAAAAACACGTGTCAAAAATATGTGACAGCGAAAAAAGGCCTCCCAGACAAATTTTTTGTCTAAGACCATAAACTTAACAAATGTGAATTTTGCGATTCAGCTTGAGTTGACAGAGACGCCGTCGTCGTCGAATGCGCAAAAGAATGTGCGACGTAGCGTCAATCTTCCAACTCGCTCCCCCAATACAGGAAATCGAGCCAAGTCTGGTGCAACGCGTCCTTCACCAACGGCAATCGCCTTGCGATTGAATCAAGCTGTCGTGGCGACGGCTCAAACGGTTGGCGCAGAAGCTTCATACCGGCCTCTTTCGGCGTCTTACAACCTTTGCGAAGATTGTCCGGACCGCAGGCCGTTACAATATTGCCCCAACCCGATCCGCCGCCACGGCTGCGCGGCAAAACATGGTCAAAGGTCAGGTCCTTTGCGGGGAACTGGCGCCCGCAATACTGGCAGCGGAATTCATCCCGAAGAAAGACGTGGAACCGCGTGTAAGAAACCCTCTTGCGCTTGCGATAGCTTTTCAATGCAACCACCGCAGGGACCTCGAAAGACTGCGACGCAGAATGGACAAGCACATCGTCATAGGTCTTGAGCTGGATCACTCGATCTTGCAGCACGGCAACCAAGCCCTGCTGCCAGTTCCACACGGATAACGGAGCCCAGGACAAGGGCTGCATATCCGCGTTCAACACCAACGTCCGAAGATTACCCACGGGTACTGTCATCCTGCATCGACCTCACTTCTGACCGCGATTTTTCCCGCCTGCGTTTCCTGCAACCGGGCAATAAAAAAGCGCGTGTAAGACCACGCGCTTTCGGGATTGTCTGACGTCTCAAGGCTGTCCGTCGAAACTATTCGGAACGGCACTCTGACCCGCGAATGCCTTTGGCATCTGCTACTGGTCGTTGGTCTTTGCTTGCGGTTCCGCGCGGACGTCACACCCTGGCCTTTCTGTCAGCTCTCACCTCGACTATATCTTGGGTCTCGACTGTGACAAGCCCTAGATATATGGCGACATCGCATGGTTATGTGACATGCAGATAACAGCGGACCGCTGCGTCCAATGCTGTCAGTCCGAATACGGCAAGACCTCACGCAGGAAGGCCAATGCGGCCCCCAGGCCATCTGGCGCAATGCCGTGTGCTGTACCATTCATGACATGCCCGTAGACGGTAAAGCCTGCGCCTTGCAGCGCTTCGCCCGCTTCCTGCATCGATTCAAATGGCACGACATCATCGGCGTTGCCGTGAATCAATATGATCGGCATGCGCGAGACGGTCTGTTCCGCCAGAAGTTCCGGCCGCATCAACCGGCC
Source organism: uncultured Rhodobacterales bacterium (assembly GCA_964566835.1). Classification (GTDB taxonomy): domain Bacteria; phylum Pseudomonadota; class Alphaproteobacteria; order Rhodobacterales; family Rhodobacteraceae; genus CAZMKY01. The sequence continues at coordinate 912 of CAZMKY010000281.1, read as the reverse complement.
CGAGAATCCGATGACACCCGCAATGGGGTCCGTTCGGCGGGGCGCGATGTGCAGCGACAGCATGGTGCCTTGCGAGAAGCCAAGAAGGACCAACTGTTCGGCCTCCAGTGCCTCTTCCGCCAGAACCTTGTCGACGAAGGCGTCAAGCGCCTTGGCCGAACGCTCCATCCCCTCGGAGGCCGCGACCTCGGTCGAGCCATCGAGGTACGGGATCGGGAACCACTGGAACCCCATCGGGTTCATCGCCGACCGCTCTGGCGCATCCGGCGCAAAGAAGACCGTGTCGGGCAGGTGCTGCGCCAGAGGTTCGGCAAGTCCCAGCAGGTCAGCGCCGTCGGCACCATAGCCATGGATGAAGATGACGGCCGATGTGGCCTCGCCAGATGCGGCCTCGCGTCGTTTGAAATTCAGTTCACTCACCGGATGCCCTCTCGTTCCTTTGCCACGCGGTAGTACGCCCAAAGCAGCCGCGCGGCCACCCCGCGCCACGGCGCCCAGTCCTCGGACATCTTGCGCAGCTCTTTTTCGGTCGGACGCGCCTCCAGTTCAAACAGAACCCGAGCCGCCTCCTGCAGCGCCAGATCACCCGGCGCAAAGACATCCGCGCGTCCAAGCGAAAACATCGCGTAGACCTCTGCTGTCCAAATGCCGATGCCAGGTACTTCGATCAATTGTGCCAGCACACCTTCGGTTGGCGTTTCGCGCAGCGCCTTATAGTCGATCCGCGCCGCCGCCAACGCGCGAGCATACCGAATTTTCTGACGACTAAGCCCGACAGCGCGCAAGTCATCATCGCTCGCCCACATGATCTTGCGCGGGCCCGTCAGTTTCGCCTCCTGCATCCGCTTCCAGATCGCGGCGGCAGAGGCGACGCTGACCTGCTGGCTGACGATCGCGCTCAGTAATTGCGCA
>CAZMKY010000280.1:0-1635 GCA_964566835.1 uncultured Rhodobacterales bacterium | reverse complement strand
CTTTATGTTGTATAGTTAATTATACGTTGTAAACTAAATTATGGCCAAGCAGACCCCATCTTCAAAAAAGACAAATCAACGCCGTGACTTAACGGTCGAAAAAATTGTCGAAGCCGCACTGAATATCTTGAAATCTGACGACCCAACCGCGCTGACAATGCGCCGCGTGGCCGAGGAATGCGGTGTTTCGGCCATGGCAATCTACCATCATGTCGAAGACAAGAATCAACTCGCGACCCTGGCTGTCGACAGCCTCTTTCTTGCGGCAACTCGCACACCGCGCAAAGGATCGACATGGCGCGAACGCTGCGTGGATCTCTGGACGGAAATTCGCGCGCGGCTTGTGGATACGCCGGGGGCAGGAATGATCTTTGTACGCCAGGCCATCATTGGCCCCGGCACGGCAACGGCCACTGAGCAGATGTTTCAATACCTCAAAGAAGGCGGTCTGACTGGCCAAGAGATTGCCGAGGCGAATGACGCCATGACCATGCTTTGCATTGGATCAATCGCGAATGACCTCACCCGTCCGGCGCAGATCCGCGAGGCGTTGGGCAGACAAGTTGCGGCCGAGGAGACCCCTCTTCTCCTCGAAAACATGCAAGCCTACGCAACGCGTGACGGCGCGGATCGGTACCGTCTTGCCGTTGGCTGGATATTGGATGGCCTGCTCGACGACAGTGCAAAGAGACAAAGCGGTGAGCCCTGAAAAGGTCTTGACGACACTGCGCCCGCCCGACTAACAGCGCGTCAGGCCACAGACGCCTGCCGCCCGCCGACATTTGTCCAGGTGAAGTTCTGTATCAGACTTGTTCTTCGTCATCCTCGGCATCAGTCGCGCGGATGGTAATGCGGGCCCCGTCCTTAAACTCGCGGCATGAGCCAGAAGGAAAACGGGGTCATGTCATCCCAATCAAATGCATTCCTCTCCGGACCTCTTGGTCCCATCTACCTCAGAACAGCGCTTCCCATCATCTTTGTCATGGGCATGAACGGCCTGCTTGCTGTGGCGGACGCGCTATTTCTGGGACACTTTGCGGGGCACGAAGCCTTGGCTGCGGTGACCTTGATGTTCCCGCTCTACATGCTCGTCGTTTCACTCGCGACGCTGGTTTCGTCGGGCATGTCGAGTTCGCTTGCCCGCCACCTTGGTGCAAATGATGTGCCAGGAGCAGAACGTGTTTTTGCCGGGGCGCATGGGCTGGCGGTCACGCTGGGCCTTGGGTTGATCGCGCTTTTTCTTGTCTTTGGTGAAACTGTAGCGCTGCTCGCTGCAGGCGGATCCGAGACACTGGCAGACCTTGGCGTTCTGTACCTGCGGATCACCATTTTTGCCGCTCCACTGGTTTTCGTTCTATCCGTCAACTCTGATGCGCTTCGGAACGAAGGGTTGGTGATGCTGATGGCCGCGGCGAGCCTGCTGACTTCGATTGCAAACATTGCCTTGAATTATCTGTTCATCGGCATTCTCGAATTGGGAGTCGCGGGGTCGGCTTACGGGACGGCACTGGCGCAGACCACGGCCTTGGGCGCAATCTTGGCATATCGCGTGGGTGGCAAAGCAACGCTTCGACCAAGTTCGATCTGGCGTCATTCCTGCTTTGCCGGTTGGGGCCGGATGTTCGCCCTTGGCGC
>CAZMKY010000279.1:0-9828 GCA_964566835.1 uncultured Rhodobacterales bacterium | reverse complement strand
TTTATGAGTGGGTTCGCCCCCCACACCACATTGGCCCCCAGTAATTCTCTGAGGAGCTATAGGTGCTACCTTAGATCAAACCTTAGGCCAACCGGTGCCCCTTGACTGGGACTAGCGCCTGCGAAAACCCTTTATTTAGTTGAAGGTAGACCGACGAAGGGTGCCTACGACGGGAATGGAGCTACTGCACGCGGGGGCCACTTTTCAAATAAAGGCACCTCGAAAAGTCGTATTTCTGTGTCGTCTGCACTACGACGCTGCCCGGGGTTGGTTGGACGTAGCAAGGCCCTGTGCAACCTCACGCTTTTCGAAAGCCAATCCCCAGTCATCGTCTAGGTGCGAGAAGTCTTGCGCGCCCCGAAGCTCTGATTGGTACCATGACAATGCCCCTTCGCTTGCCGTGATTTGCGCGCGCGTTTGCGGGCCCCCTGTCTCTCGCGGTTTCCAGAAGATGGTGAAAAGCAGGCCGATGAACATGTTGCCCGGCGTGTCTTCTGTTGGAATTGTCTTGTCACAGTCTGTGTAGATTGCGCCGATCAAGGCATCGCGCGCGGTTTCTTCTACGTGCAAAAACTCTATGCCGCTTTGGGCGTTCCTCGACCACCTGACTTTGGCCAGAAGCGGCGGCACGTCTGAGAAGGTCAGTGTAAGCCAAGTCCCTTCGGGCGTCTCTCCCGTAATGCGGGCCCCTGACATGGACACGTCGAGCGTCTCGACAAGCCCTGCACTGCCGTCAATTGTCTTGATTTGCGCCACAGTGCGAAAGAAGAACCGTTCTTCGGCGCGGGCAACCCGACGCGAAAAGGCGACGGTCAGAACGCCCGCGACGATCAAGCCGTTCACCACCGACCAAAGCGAAACGATCGGGAATGTTTGGCGCGTCTCGTATCCAGAGGCGCTGGACCACATCGCAAGAAGGAAGCCACCGGTTGTGCCCCAAAGAAGCAAGAGACACATCGTCAACGTGAACCTGTCAAACGTCTGACCCGAGGCGTTCGAACCCTTCGGCGTTACTTTGAACTTGTGCCCATGTGGTTTGACCAGGGTCTTGAGCAGCATCGGGAGAAAGCGAAAGCACTGCAGGGTGGACAGAATGGTCGATGGGATCGCGAAGTAGGCATTGGGCGCCAGCCGCCGAAGAACCATGATCGAAGCCATGACGGCCGGTATCTGGTAGAACAGCAGATCCGACACATCATTCAGAACCATCGGAATGAATCCGAACAGCAGATATGCGACCGGCAGTATCAAGGCCGTGACCTGCATGAGCGATTGCGTCAGCCAGTGTGTTGGCAGGAACATGATCCTTTGCATCAGCGACAGTCCCGGACCAAGCGGACCTTCCTTTAGATACAGGATCTGCAAAGCGCCCTGCGCCCAACGCGATCGTTGGACGAAAAAGGCATCCAGCGATTCCGGTGCGAGGCCGACGGCGAGGCGCTCACACAAGTAGCGTGTTTTGTATCCCTTTCTGAGAAACGCCAAGGTCAGAAGCATGTCCTCGGTGATAGACCCGGTCGGCATGCCGCCGCCGATTTCATCCATGGCCTGACGTCGTGTCAGAGAGTTCGATCCGCAGCAAAAGGCACAGTCCCAACCGTCGCGCCCGCGCATGATTTCACGGAAGAACATTTTCTGATCGGAAGGCAGCGAATTCCGCATCGCCAGGTTTGTCTGCAAGGGATCGAAATTGAAGAACTCATGTGGGACCTGGACGATGCCGACCTCAGGATCTTCGAAGAACCCGGCCATACGGTAGAGGATATTGCGTTGCGGAATGAAGTCAGCGTCCAGGACCAGAATGAATTCTGAATGCGTCCGCTTGAGCGCGGCGTTGATGTTCCCGGCCTTTGCGTGCGTGTTGTCCGGTCGGGTCAGATAGTGGACACCTTTTTCGTGGCAGTAGATCTCAAGCCATTCGCGCTTGCTGTCGTCCAGAACATGGACGTGCAGCCTGTCTTTTGGCCAGTCGATGGATGTCGCTCCGATGATGGTGCGTTCAAGAACCTCGAGGGGTTCGTCATAGGTGGCGATCAAGACGTCCACGTGCGGCAAGCTGGCCAAGCTGGAAGAGCGAAGGCGCGCTTCATGTTGATCCGCTTCCGCGGATCGATCTGTTCGCTTTGCAAGTTGCGTGAGCAATACGGAAGCATCGAACCACGAAGCGACTTCGATTGCGAAGACGACCCAGATTGCGATGACCCACCAATCAAAGCCTTCAGTTGGCATCAGCGTTTCGGTGACCCGCCAAGAAAAGTAGCGCGCGACAACATAGGCAAGACCGGCCAGCAGAAGGGCTGTGACCAGTCGGCCGGGCTCTTTCCGGGCGGGATACAAGAGGCCCAGAGCCAGAAGCAGAGCGGCCGGGGTTGCCGTGTCCGGCAGAAGCGGGAACACGGTCTAGCTCCTCTGGATGTCGCTTGTGGCGGCACCAAGCCAAGCAGTGGCGGTCTTCCAGCTTTGTGAAAAGTACGCGGCGAGACGAGAGACCGAGTGAAGATCACGTGGCAGCGAGATTTGCGCGGTGCGGCCAACGTGACAGAACTTTCCGCGATCAAGCGCTAGGGTTTCGGGAGGAAGCGCAATTACCACACGCATCTTTCCTGCCCTCGGGGCCGTGTCGTTGGCGGCATGCTCCACGTGGTCAAAGCGAGCGCCGTTCCCAAGGATCGAAACGATAGGCGCGGAGAACGCTTCGCTTTCCCCGGTCAGTCGCACGCTCGCCAGATCACCGATTGAAATGACACCCATGAGCGCTTCTGGCAAAAAAGCTTCCAGATAGCGCGCGTTGCAATCCAGGAGTTCCACAATCTCGTCGCCTGGCAGCACAGGTCGTCCTGAATGTGCCGCGGAGCGCCAGACAATGCCGTGGATCGGCGAAGAGAGCGTGACAAGATTTTCCCGCTCGTAGATGTCCATGACGTCTGCCAGTTGCGCGTTCAACGCGTCACGTTCGGCTTCGTGGTCCATCAGCTCGTCGCGAAGCCGCGCCAATTCCAGTCCCACTTCGTCTTGTCGTTGAAGAGTGTAGGCCGTGTTTGTTCCGGCGGTCCCGGCAAGTGTATCATCCTGCATGGCACGCAGCTTTAATCGCCGCGCGGCAAGTCGCGCTTCAATTTCGGAAACTTTCTCTTTTTGTTCGATCAGTTGGGTCGAGGTTTCCATGAAAGCGCTGTCCGCGATCATTTGGCGGTTGTGGAGTTCTGACATCCGCCCGACCTCTTGTTCGAGCGTTGAAAGACGCGCGATTGCACCCCGAAGCTGCGCTTCGATTTCTTCGATCTCCGTCCTCAGAATGGCTGCATGCCATTCGCGGTACACGCGATGCCGGGCAACAAGACTTTCTTGAATTTCTTCGACTTCCATGATGCGTGTGCGGACCGCTATTGCGGCCGCTTTGACGACTGCGAGCCGGGCTTCAAGATTTGTCCGTTGGATTTCGTCCGTGCCGGCCTCGCGAAAGACAGCAATGTCCTGCCCTTCTGAAACAAATGCACCAGCTTGAAGTTCATATCCCTCCATCTGGCCTTCGACCGGAGATCGGATCACAAGGATCGGCGCATTCACGACCGCTGAAGTCGAGATGTGGGAAACGACCCGGGGAAAAAGGCTGAGCGCAATGACAACCACAAGGACCGACACCGTCAGGATGCGCAGCAGCCATCCGCCTTTTGAAAGAAGTAATTGACCCATGTGTTTCCCCTAGAGCGACGTCGTTCCTAGGGGAAAGAAGTTAACAAACTGCGGCTATTGTCAGCTTCAAGCAGCGACGCTGCAGAGAACAGATCTTTATGCGTTCGGGTTGTTTTGGGCTGGCTCTGACACCGCCTCCACTGCGTTGTCAGAGATCGCGGAAGACAGCCTGATAGCTGGAAGGAGACGTTTGAAGGTGGCGGTGAAATGCCCTGCGCATCTTCTCCTGATCTCGAAAGCCGCACGCCACGGCGACCGCCTTCATGCTTTGATCGGTTTCGACAAGCATGTTCCGCGCGGCGTCGACGCGCATCTGCTCCAACGATTTCGCCGGCGAAACGCCAATGACGGCCGTGTATCGGCGCGAGAAGCTTCGAGCACTCATCGCGCAACGCTCTGCCATGTCCGGCACCGTGACGTGCCGCGATAGGTCTTCTCGAAGCCATTCATGCAGTGCGGCGAACTCTCCTTTCGCGTCTTTTGTCTGGCGGGCGAGGTCGGCACTGAATTGCGATTGCCCGGCAGATCGGATCATGGGTGTCACGAGGGACCGAGCCAGCTGAAGGGCGGGGCCTTTCCCAAGGTCTTCCTGAACAACCGCCAAAGCCATGTCGATGCCTGCAGTTATGCCTGCAGATGTCCAGACATTCCCATCCTTGATGTAGATCGGATCAACCTCGACGCGGACCATGGGAAAACGGTGTGCCAGCAAGTCGCAGTCTTCCCAATGTGTCACCGCACGGCGACGGTCCAGCAGTCCCGCTGCCGCCAGCACAAACGCCCCGCAGCAGACCGAGCAGATGCGCCTTGCGTATCGCGAGAGGGTCGCGACCTCGCGGACAAGGCGCGCGTCGTGAGCCGCGACCTCTGCACCGTTGCCGCCTACTATGACAAGCGTATCGAGGTTGCTGTCACCAAGCTCTTCCATGACATCAGCCAGCGGTGTGCTGTCGAGCTGTACGATGGTGTTGGTGTCAACGTGGCCACCATCAAGAGAGGCGACATATGTCCGATACGCGGGGGTGGATTCGCCGTCCCGATAGGCATGGGTGAAGACCTGCAGGGGCCCAACCAGATCCAACAGGACGATGCCGGGGTAAACGATGAAAAGGACCGACTTCTGCGCAGAGCGCTCGATTGTCGGGCTGGCATAAAAAGGGGGCATATTGTCATTCATGCCACGGCGCGGCCGTATTATCCATGCTGCAAAACACAGAGGAAATGACATGAGAACATTGGCTGCGCTCGTCTTTCCGGGCTTTGAGACGCTTGACTACTTTGGGCCGATCGAAATGCTGGGGAGCCCGGCTCAAGCGATAGATATTGTAACGGTCGCCCAGTCGCCGCACCCCGTTCCAAGCGTTCACGGCCAGAGCGTCGTCGTTGACAAGACGATTGATGAAAAGAGCGACTACGATTTGCTCTTGATCCCCGGAGGCGACACTGCGCTGGACGCAGCAAAGGACGAGGCCTTAGTGAAATGGATCCGGGAAGTCTCTGCGAATGCTGAGCGGGTCATGGCGGTCTGCACGGGCACTGTCTTGCTTGGGATGACCGGACTTCTCGATGGCCGAAGGGCAACAACAAACAAGTTGGACTTCGAAGACACCGTTCCGCTCGCCCCGAACGTTGACTGGGTGCGTGAAGCGCGATGGGTCAAAGATGGGAAGTTTTACACGTCCTCGGGTGTCTCTGCGGGAATGGACATGTCGCTGGCCGTGGTTGCCGACCTTTATGGGACGCAGGCAGCAGAGAAAGTGGCAGTCGGCACCGAATACCTTTGGCAGAAGGATTCGACCCAAGATCCATTCGCGAAATCAGCGGGATTGGTCTGATCGCAAGACAGGCGCGCAAGCAATGCAGTCTCGTTCTGCCTCAATCGTCGAAGTAGGTATTATGGGTGGTGTAGATCGCGTCGATCGTTGGCGTCAGGCGATCAAGGTGCAGGCGCAAAACCTCGTCTGCGCCTGTGACGTCGCCCCCAAACAGCGCCTTCAGCAGCCGCTGATGGTCGTCGTAAAGCACGTCCATCGCCTCTTTGCTGGTGAGTGCCAGCATGCAGAGGCGATCCACTTGCGCCTTGTTCTCAGCGATGATGTCAAAGGCGAAGGCCTGTCCGGCCGACGCGCATAACAGCTTGTGGAATTCGTAGTCCAGTTCGTGAAAGCGACTGACATCTTCAGCTGAAATGGCAGATGCCTGATCTCGAAGGTTTGCCTTTAGGTCGGTGTCGACGGACGTGTCCCGATTCTTGGCGGCCGAGCGGACGACTTCAAGTTCCACCGCTGCACGGACAAAGCGGGCGTTCGCGATCAATTGCCGGGAAAAAGGGCGAACCACCGTCGCTCTTTGAGGACGCACGAGCAGCAGGTTCAGGTTGGCAAGTCGCGTGAAAGCTTCACGGACGGGTTGACGTGAAAAGCCGAATGTCTTGGCGACATCGGCCTCGGAGATTTTTGTGCCGGGCAGCAACTCGAGGCGCGTGATCCTGCCAAACAGTTCGTCAAAAACGACATCGCTGCTTGTCGTGCGATCCAGTGTTCCGAGTGCGGTCATCGTCTTGTCTCTTCAGGTCTCTGTCAGGGGCACTTTGGCAGAGTTCGATGCCAAATGATAGGGTGTATTGGTATACTAGGCGACAAGTTTTTCTATGTTTTACTAGGATGAATGGTCAATTTGGGTTGGCTTGTTTAATTTCAGTGTTGACTAGTATCCCAGTTTTGGTGTTGGGTTTGCCAACGAGCCGTCCGAAAGGCGGCCCAATTCTTGGGAGGATTTCGAGGCAAACGCTGACGCTCGGGCGCTCGCCCGGACAACGTTGCAGTCATGAGATTCAAACGCGACGAGGCCGACCCGTTTGGGTCGGCAAGACAACACGACTTGAACGGATCTGGGAGGATAGAATGTTCAATTATTCACTGAAGATGGTGGCCGCTTCCGCCGTAATTCTGGGCAGCACCGCCGTGGCCAACGCCGACGTCACGCTGCGCGGCGCCAGCATGTTTGACGAGGAGCACTCCTTCACGAAGACCCTTCGTGAATTCGAGCGTCTGATCGCCGAGAACTATGATGGCGAGGTTGCCTTTGATCTGCGCCTGAATGGAGAGTTGGGGGTCGAGAGTGACTATGTCACGTACCTGAACCAAGGCGTTGCAGTTGATTACACAATTCTCGCGCCGTCCAACATGGCTGTGTTCTCGGAATCGATCCCGCTTATGGATATGCCGTTCCTGTTCCGTGACCTGGACCACTGGAACGCAGTTTTGTCTTCCGACGCATTTGCGCCGCTAGAGGCCGACTTGCGCGAAGCGGCTGGTATTGTGATCGTCGGTTATCATGGGGGCGGGGTCCGCAATCTCGCTTCGGCTGAACCGATCACGAACATGGACGAGCTTGCAAATCACCGGATGCGCGTGATGGGTGCGCCAATTCAGGCCCAAACGTTCGATGCTGTCGGCGCCGCGCCGTCGGCCATTGCCTATAATGAAGTCTATAACGCCATTCAGACCGGTGTCATCGCAGGTTTCGAAAACGAGGCTGCGTCAATCCAGAACCTCAAGTTCTACGAAGTTGCGCCTCATATCTCGCTGACACAGCACACCATCACGGTGCGTCCGATCGTGATGTCCGCCAAGACCTTTGACGGTCTGGATGCCGATTTGCAGGCCGCCATCATGGCAGCGGGTGCCGAAGCTGGCGCCTTTGGACGCGCACTTGAAAGCGGCGCCGACGGGAAGATTCTGCAAGAAATGGCAGATGCAGGTCAGATCGAGATTCACCCCTTCGATGGCCGTGAACAGATGCTTGAGCTGGTTCGCCCGGTTCAGGATGCCTATGCCGAAGAGCTTGGCGCGACTGAGCTTCTTCAGAACGTGCGCGGCATGTGAACTCTCCCGGTGTTGACGGGCGGGGCGGTATCAGAACCGCCCGTCGGCATTTCAGATGCTCAATCAGCATCGCAGGGCGAAGCAGGACATCTTCATGCTTGGACGAATATTGGACCGTGGTTGCATGGCTTTGCGCGTGGCGCTTGGTGTGATGATGGGAGCGTTGGCGATCCCGGTCGCCATGCAAGTTATCTCGCGCTACACAGGCCTGATCCCGACCTTCCTATGGACAGAAGAGCTGGCGACGTTCCTGTTCGTGTGGATCGTCATGATCGGATCAATTGTCGCCGTCTGGGATGGCACGCATTTTGACGTTCGGATCACGCGGGATGCGATGTCGCCTTTGATGCGCCTCCTGCAAAATGGCGTGGTGCACCTGTCCATCATGATTTTCGGCGCCTTCTTCCTGTTCTACGGGTTCGAATACACGGAGTTCGGCAGCAAGCAGCGATCCGTGATGATGCGCGCGAACCTCGCGATCACCCACATCTCTGTGCCCATCGCGGGCGGGGCGTGGCTGCTCTTGTCGAGCTACAGGCTTTTTGAAGCGATCGGGCACTACCTTAACCGAGAGACGCGGCAGCCATGATCCTCGATACAGCCACAGCCGCGACGATGTTGATCACAGGATTTCTGATCCTGATCTTCATTCGCATTCCGGTAGCTTTCGCTCTGGGACTGGCAACCATCCCCGTCGTCGTCCTCGAATTGCGACTGACGCCATTTATTGTGCTGGATCGGATGTTCCAGTCCTATAACTCCTTCATTCTACTTGCTGTTCCGTTCTTCCTCTTGGCTGCAAACCTGATGAACTCGGGCAAGGTCACCGACCGCCTGATTGAACTTGCGCGGGTCATGACGGGGTGGATGCCGGGCGGGCTGGGCCACGTGAATGTCGCGGTCTCCATGCTCTTTGCAGGGATCTCGGGCTCGTCCACAGCCGACGCGGCGGGAATTGGCAAGATCCTCATCCCGGCCATGCAGAAAGAGGGCTATGACACCCGGTTCGCGGTCGCCATCACCGCATGTTCTTCCGTCATGGGCGTCATTATCCCGCCGTCGATCCTGATGATCGTCTGGGGCGGCGTGATGCAGGTCTCCGTCGGAGCATTGTTCCTTGGTGGTGCTATTCCCGGCCTGATGATCGGGCTGGCCCTGATGGCGACGGTCTACTGTTTTGCCAAGGCTCGAAACTACCCCGTAACGGCCACGCCGAACTGGGGGGAATTCTGGGCGGCTTGGAAGGGGGCTGCACTGGCACTTTTGACGCCGCTCTTCGTCATAGGCGGCATTGTAGGTGGCCTTGTGACGCCGACTGAAAGCGCAATCATCGCGGCCGGCTATGCGCTGGTCCTTGGCATGTTCGTCTATCGCACCGTCACGCCGAAAGACTTGGGGCGCATCCTCTATGATACGGCCAGGTTTGCCGCCATCTCTCTGTTTGCCATCGGAACCGCTTCGGCCTTTGGATGGCTGCTGTCGTTCTATAACGCGCCGCGACTGATCGTGAGTGTCCTGACCGCGTGGGAGTTCGGCCCATTCGGAACGGCACTTCTGATTGCCCTCTTGTTCCTGCTGTTTGGTCTTTTCATCGACGCGATCCCGACGATCATCATTCTCGGAACGGTCTTGATGCCCGTTGCGCAAGCAGGTGGCGTTGATCCGATCGCCTTTGCCATTATCGGTATCGTTTCTCTCGCTTTTGGACTGGTCACGCCACCCTATGGTCTTTGCCTTTTGATTTCGGCAGCGATTGGGGGGCTGAACGTCGTGCAGGTCCTGCGCGAAGTCGTCCTGATCCTGGCTCCGATGCTGGTCATTTTGATCCTGCTCGCCGCGTTCCCCGAAATCATCCTCTGGCTGCCGAAAGCGGTCATGCCGGGCGCTTTCCGATGATCGCCCGGGCTTAGGCGTCCAAAGGCGCCGAATAGCATTCAAGACAAGAGCAGGCCACCGGCCATGCGAAGGAAAGGACAGCTATGAAACTTGCAGGGAAAACAGCGATCGTGACCGGCGGCGGTCGTGACATCGGCGCGGCAATTGCGACCAAGCTTGCTTCGGAAGGGGCCCGCGTTGCGATCAACTATTTCTCGAGCTCAAAAGGAGCAGAATAGAATGCAAGACAACAGCAGCACACCGACAATGAGAAGGAAAAGACAGCTATGAAACTAGCAGGGAAAACAGCGATCGTGACTGGCGGCGGTCGTGCCCTCGGCGCAGCAATTGCGACCAAGCTTGCTTCAGAAGG
>CAZMKY010000278.1:0-9641 GCA_964566835.1 uncultured Rhodobacterales bacterium | reverse complement strand
TCCGACGCTTTGCAAACCGCCTTTGGGGCCATCGGCGTGTCGGGCGAAGTCGAGGTTCCTGTCGCACCGCCGCCAACCGACGAAGGTTTGGCGATCACATTTTTCGGCAAGGTGAACGAGTCGCTGGACCTGACCTTGAAGTTCATCATGGCGTTCGGCCTTTGCTTTCAACTGCCGGTTCTGCTGACGCTGATGGGCAAAGCTGGCTTGGTGTCGGCCCGTGGGCTGGGGTCGATGCGGAAATACGCGATGGTCGGTATCCTGGTATTGGCCGCACTCGTCACACCACCTGACGTTATTACGCAGCTTATCCTCTTCGTCGCGGTCTATGGCCTCTATGAAGTCTCGATCCAGCTTGTCCGCTGGGTTGAACGCAAGCGCGTGGAAGAGCTTCGCCGGGACGGGGTCCTGGATGAAAACGAAGACCTCTATGGTGAGATCGACGAAGGCGAGCCGAAGTGAGCGAAGACATCACCCGGATTGCCGAAGCGCTGGAACGCCTCGCGCCGCCGCCTGCCAAAACGCCGGACTGGGATGCTGCCGATGCCTTTGTCTGGCACGCAACGCCAGATCGGTTGGAGCCCGTCACGCGGGTCAATCGCATCGACGTTGATCTGTTGATCGGCATTGATCGGTCCCGCGATACACTTCTGGAGAACACACGCCAATTTGCGCGCGGAATGCCCGCCAACAATGCGCTGCTCTGGGGCGCGCGGGGCATGGGAAAATCCAGTCTGGTCAAAGCGATACACGCAAGTGTCGCGGCTGAAGCCCCGCTGAAGATCGTTGAAGTTCAGCGCGAAGATCTTCCGTCAATTTCGCGGCTTTTGACGCTGCTCCGGGCCACGGATCATCGTATCTTGCTGTTTTGTGACGACCTGTCGTTCAGCCATGATGACCAGCACTACAAGTCGCTGAAGGCGGTTCTGGATGGCGGCATCGAAGGACGGCCCGAGAACGTGCTCTTTTATGCAACGTCGAACCGCCGGCACCTGATGCCGCGCGACATGATCGAGAACGAAAGGTCCTCGGCCATCAATCCGTCGGAAGCGGTGGAAGAGAAGGTCTCGCTGTCTGATCGCTTTGGCCTCTGGCTTGGGTTCCACCCGTGCACGCAGGATGAATACCTAGACATGATCCGCGGGTATTGCGTCCGTTACGGCGTTGAAATCGATGATGAAACGCTTTGGGCGGAAGCCATCGAATGGCAGGCCACACGCGGCGCGCGCTCTGGCCGCGTGGCATGGCAGTACTTCACGGATCTGGCTGGTCGCAAAGGCGTAAGCCTCGATTAAGGCCTTCTTCTTCGCCCTTTGAAATGAATTCGGCCAGAGGCCTGCGCGGGGCAAGGCTCTGGCCGTCCTCGTCTTGTTGCAGCGATCAGTTCAGATATGGCACCGGATCGACGCTGTCGAAGCCTTCACGGACTTCGAAATGCAGGAACGATGGCGAAGCGGCTCGCACTTCGGCAATCTTCTGACCGCGTTTGACGCTGTCGCCCTTTTCCACGGTGATGTTGTCGACGCCTGCATAGACCGTCAGCAGATTGCCCTCGTGGCGCAAAACCATGATCGGCACCTGATCCGTATCTCGGGTGATGGCAGCGACAACACCGTCATCGGCGGCAGCCACGGCGGTCCCAGCGGAGGCGGCGATGCCGATCCCCTCGTTGCTGCCCTTGGCATAGGGACGCACGATCTGGCCATTGACCGGCATACGAAGACGCGACGTGTCAGACACTTCCGTTTGCGTATTGGCCAATGGCTTCGGTGGCTCCGGGCGCGCGGCGGTCTCTTCCACGGGCTTGACGTCTTCCGCAGGCAAAGCCGTGGCTGCGGACGGCGGCAGTGGTGTTGCTGTTCCAACTCCGGGTGCCGAGACGTCAGGCAACGCGGCCACTTCCACCTCGGCCGTCTCGGGCGCAGTGCGTGTCGGTATCAGCAGGAACTGACCCACACGAAGCTGCAAGTCCGGGCCAAGGCCGTTCCACTCCGACAAAGCGGCGACGGGCACGTCATAGCGGCGTGCGATCGAGAATGCGGTCTCACCGGGTTCGACCCTGTGGCGCTGCGGTTGGTCGCCGGCTGGCGCAGGCGCGCCTTCGGCCCGGTCAATGGCAGCCCCCGCGATCGACGTCACATCAAGCGCGTCGGACGTCCCCGCAACGCCGACGCGGCGGGGCAGGGCGATAATTTCGCCTTCGCGCAAGGCGACGCTTTCCGGCAATGCGTTGAACCGAGAAAGTTCACCTGCCGGGATGCCGACACGGGCGGCGACGTCTGCGACGGTATCGCCGCGGCGTGCCAAAGCCACCTGATATCCGGGATAAGAGACGACCCCGCGGCTGTCTGGAACCGGTGCTGCGTTTGTGGCCGCGCGCACATTCGACGATGTGTCGAACTGTCCCGCGCCACCGCGTAAATCAAAATCGAGAGCGCCGATCCGGTCACAGGCCGATAGCCCGATAACCGATGCGCCAAGAAGTAGTGTCCGGAGGGGACGTGCCACTGCCCGCATTGCTCTTCCTCACTCGCCTCTGGACCCTCTTTTTGACGTCGGGGTCCTCTGCTGCCTGACGGGTCAGTCCTGACCCAGCCCCTCCAATAGGGGTACGAACCTTACCGGCCGAAGTTCCTCGTAATCGAACCCGTCCTCCGTGCGCGTCACCTTTATTAGGCGCTGCACCGCGTCAGACTGGCCGACCGGTACAACCATGATACCGCCGATCTTCAGTTCCGCCAAGAGAGGGCCGGGCGGATCTTCGGCAGCTGCCGTGACCAGGATGCGGTCAAATGGGGCCTGATCTGGCATTCCGCGCGATCCGTCCGCCGTCATGGCAGTGATGTTGGACAGTCCGAGCGCGTCAAACGCCTCCTGCGCGGCACGGACCAAGCGGCGATGCCGGTCGACCGTATAGACCCGACGCGCAAGCTGCGACAGCACAGCCGCCTGATAGCCGGACCCTGTCCCGATTTCGAGCACCTTGTCGCGGGGTTCTACCGCCAATGCCTGGCTCATCAGCCCGACGACGGATGGCTGGGAAATTGTCTGGCCGCAGGATATCGGCAGCGGCATGTCTTCATAGGCGCGATCCGCGAAAAGACCTTGAACAAAGACCCCCCGGTCGATCTTTTCCATCGCTTCCAAAACGCGCTTGTCCGTCACGCCACGGGTGCGCAGCGTGAACAGGAATTGCATTTTGCGTTCGGCGTCGCTTGTCATCCGCGGTCAACCTTCGCGCGCAGACCATCCAAGGCAGCGTGGGCCGTCAAATCAGCGGTCAGCGGCGTGACAGAGATGTAGCCGTCGAGGTTGGCCGTGACGTCCGTGTCCGGCCCCGTCGGACGGTCCTGAGGTCCACCTTTGACCCAGAGAAACATCCGACCAGAAGGCGAGTGCGCAGGTTCCACCGCAAAGGTCGTTTCTTCACGCCAGCCCATGGCGGCTATGCGCGTGCCTTGCACGTCAGCGGCCGGGATCGGCGGGTAGTTGACGTTGTAGAAGTACCGATAAGGCCCATCGCCCCATGTATCGGCCGCCAGAATATCCCGCACCGTTTCCACGCCAAAGGCGCGTGCTGCTTCAAACTGATCGTCGAGGCCGACATTCCGAGGTCCATAGAACTGGCTGAGCGCTATGGCTGGCAGTCCTTGCAATGCGCCCTCCATGGCACCACCAATCGTGCCGGAATAAAGCACATTATCGGCAGCGTTGTTGCCACGGTTCACGCCTGAGAGGATCAGGTCCGGCGGCGCGTCCTTCATCACTTCATAGAGGCCAGCCAGAACGCAGTCGGCCGGGGAGCCTTCGGCGGCGAAGCGGCGCTCACCGATTTTCACCAGCATCGTGGGGTGTGTGTAGCTGATGCAGTGCCCGACGCCGGACTGCTCAAAAGCGGGCGCGACGGTCCAGACCTCTCCGGCAGGTCCGGCGATCTCGGCAGCGATTTCTTCTAGGACGGTCAGGCCCGGCGCGTTGATCCCGTCATCATTTGTTATGAGAATACGCATCGTCCTGCCCCTGTTTTCTTTGACCCTGATTAGGCGAGCCTGCCATGGGGGGCAATCGTCAATCGGGCGCATGGCTTGTGTCGTGGCACCATTTCCGGCACCTCTTGCCCCATGGGAGGCGTCTTTCGGATTCTGGTACCGCTCTTGGTCGTTGCGGTGGCCGCTACGGTGTGGTGGGGGTCATTCGGTCTGTTCAGATCGGAAGAGATCCGCGCGGCCGAGGCGCGGCTGTCACTCTATCGCAGCACCACATTGGCCGAGTTGGAGCGGTTTTCGCACCTGACGTTTGTCTTGTCGCGTGATCCATTTGTGATCGAAACGGCAGGCGGGGGCGATACCGGAGCGCTCGACCTCAGGTTTCGCGCCTTTGCAGAACGCGCAGGCATTGATGCGATCTATCTGATGAACGCATCCGGCGTCACCATCGCGGCGTCGAACGCGGGAACCCCGCAAAGCTTCTTGGGTCAGGACTATTCCTTTCGCCCCTACTTCCAAACGGCTCTTGGCGGCACGCAAGGGCAGTTCTACGGCATCGGGGCCACGACGGGCCTGCCCGGCTATTTTTATGCAGACGCAGTCCGCGGCGATCAGGGGGAGCTTCTGGGCGTCATTGCCATCAAGATTGACCTCTCCAAGCTTCAGGACAGTTGGCGCGCCAGTGGGGAACGTGTCATCCTCGCCAACGGAGACGGCGTCGTCCTTTTGTCGTCCGAGCCCGACTGGCGTTACCGCACGTTGACCCGTCTCAGCGCCGCGCAGGCCAGCCGCATTGCCGAGACGCGGCAATTTCCGGGGCAAGGATTGCCGCCGCTCGACTGGGCGCCGACATCAAACCAATCGGCGCGGATCGGTGGCGAGACGCTTTTGCATCTTGTGGCAGGCAATATGCCGAACGACTGGGCATTGCACTATTTCGCTCCTGCAGACAGGGCGGTGCAACGCAGCTGGCTTGTTGTCGGATCCTTGCTGCTCTTGGCCGGCGCGGTGTGGCTGGTTCTGCAAATCCAGCGCACCCGCCGCATTCGGGCCGCCCTTCGCCGTTCCGAGCACGAGGAGGCAGAACTGCGCCGCGCCAATGACCGGTTGGCGATTGAGATCGAAGAGCGTCGCGCGGCCGAACAGCGACTGAAAAAGACGCAGAGCGAGTTGGAACGTGCAGGCCGCTTGGCCGCGCTTGGTCAGCTTTCGGCCTCGGTGACCCACGAGCTTGGCCAGCCGATCGCCGCCATGAAGAACCACTTGGCCGTGTCCGAGATGCAAGGCGGGACCAATGGCCAGACCGCCAAGTTGCAAAGCCTTGTTGACCGGATGGAAGGCATCACCCGCCAGCTCAAGTTCTTTGCCCGGAAGGGGCGCGACGACATGGAAGCCGTGGATCTTCGTCAGGCGATGCAGGCTGCACTGGATCTTGTCCAACCCAATATCGAGACGCAGAAAGTCGAAGTGGAAACACGTTGGCCGAAGACACCTGTCAGAGTTCGCGCCAACCGACTGCGTTTGGAACAGGTGATGACGAATCTGATCCGCAACGCCGTCGACGCGATGGTCGGGGCGAAAGAGCGCGTTTTGGAGGTTTCGATCGGGGAAGGCGATGGCGAAACCGTCTGGTTCGAAGTGGCCGATCTGGGCCATGGTCTGGGCGAGCGGAGCTTTGATGAACTCAGGGAACCCTTCGCCACGACGCGCGAAAGCGGGCAGGGCATGGGGCTGGGCCTGACGATCTCTGCCGGCATTGTCGACGATCTAGAGGGATCAATGACGGCCAAGAACCGTAGCGGAGGCGGCGCAGTCTTCCGGGTCAGTCTGCCCAAACTGGTAGAGGAAGCCGCAACATGAGCGAAAGACGGGTTCTGGTCGTCGAGGATGACCGCGAGATGCGCCAATCCGTTGTCGAATTGCTGGAGGCCGCCAGTTGGCAGGTCACGGCACTCTCTCGGGCCAGCGATGCGGAACGCGCCTTGGCCGAGGCTCTGCCGGACGTCATCTTGTCTGATGTTCGCATGCCGGGGATGAGCGGGCTGGAACTATTGCAAAGCCTGCCCGCCGATGCCCCTCCCGTCGTCCTGATTTCGGCCCACGGCGATATTCCCACGGCCGTGGAAGCCATGCAGGCTGGGGCCTATAGCTTTGTCGAAAAGCCCTATGAACCGCGTCGACTGCTGACGATCCTGAGCCACGCGGCCGAGCAATACGAGATGAAACGCAGCAATGAACGCCTGCGTGGACGGCTTCTTGCTCTTGCCGGGCTCGATCGCGTCCTCCTCGGCGGCTCGGAAGCGCTTTGGGCCGTGCGGGAGGCCATCACAGATCTGGCCACAAGCCCTGCTGCGGTGCTTGTCCGGGGTGAGACCGGCACAGGGAAAGATCTTGTTGCCCGCGCGCTGCATGATCTCGGTCCGCACAGCGATGGTCCTTTCGTGGCCGTGAACACGGCACTTCTGACAGGGGCCGCATTGGTGCATCAGGCGGTGGAGGCGGACGGCGGAACGCTTTTTCTCGACGAAGTCTCGGCCTGTGATGACGCGGTTCAGGCCATGCTCCTGCGGCTGATCGAAACGAAGGAATTGACGCATCCAGAGACCGGCCAAACCCACCGTCTGACGTTGCGGGTCCTGTCGGCCACGAACGAAGACATCGATGCGGCAATGGCCGAAGGCCGTTTCCGCCGCGATCTGGCGTTTCGGTTGAACACAACCGAAATCCTGCTGCCTCCTTTACGTTCGCGCGCAGAAGACATCGTGCCCCTGGCAACGCATTTCCTGACCGAGCTTGCGGATGTCTACGAAATCTCGCCGCCTGACCTTTCGCCCGAAGATGTCGCGGCGCTGGTTGCGCATGACTGGCCTGGCAATGTGCGTGAATTGCGCAGCGTCGCCGAACGCCGCGTTCTGGCCGCACGGCGCGGGGCAGGGACCATCGCCTCCGCCATTGGTCGCGACGGCGATACGGAAGACATCCCTTCCACGCTGCGAGAAGCCGTTGCCGCGCTTGAACGCGAACTCGTCGGTCGTGCCATTCAGGCGCATGACGGCAAAATGGATGCCGTGGCCGAAGCGCTGGGCATCGGGCGACGCACGCTGAACGACAAAATCGTCAAGCTTGGGCTCGATAAAGACGCGCTTCTCTAGGGCCTGCGGATTTCTGCAAAGCGGTATGGTGGCCGTCGCGCGGTTTCCTTCATGGGCAGACGCGCCGAAGACGCTATGTTTTCCCTCATAAATGAGAATCGGGAGGAAAATCTCATGAACAAGTATGTTGGCCGCACGCTGGCCTTTGGCATTGCCGCGACCTTCGCGACCGAAGCACTGGCAACCGAGTGGAATGTCTCGCTCTGGGGCAAGCGCCGCGCCTTTACCGAGCATGTCGAAAAGCTGGCGGAACTCGTCAGCGAAAAGACCGGCGGCGAGTTCACGCTGAACATCAGCTATGGTGGCCTGTCGAACAACCGCGAAAACCTCGACGGTATCTCGATTGGCGCTTTTGAAATGGCCCAGTTCTGTGCGGGCTATCACCGCGACAAGAACCCCTCGATCACCGTTCTTGAACTGCCGTTCCTCGGCGTTGCGTCGCTGGAGCAGGAAGTCGAACTGTCGAAGGCTGTCTATTCGCACCCGGCAACGGTCGCTGACCTTGGCCGCTGGAACGCGACGCTTCTGATGCCGTCGCCGCTGCCACAGTACAATCTTGTCGGCGCAGGCGATGCGCCCGCGACACTGGCTGACTTCGAAGGTCTGAGCGTCCGTGCAACCGGTGGTATCGGTGCTGCTATGGAGACCATCGGTGCCGTGCCGACGTCCATGTCCGCAACCGAAGTGCGTCAGGCAATGGATAGCGGTGTCGTGAAAGCCGTTAGCTTTGCGCCGCACGCCCATATGTCCTTCGGCACGATCGAAAACGCTACGTGGTGGACCACGAACCTCAACCCCGGCACTGTGAACTGCCCGGTCGTCGTAAACTCCGACGCACTTGCGGACCTCAGCGATGCGCACCGCGATGCCCTTTTGGGGTCGGTTGACGAAGCGCTGGATCACTACATCAGCTACTACAACGGCGCCACGATGGACGCTTGGGGCCCGGCTCTGGATGAGCGTAGCATCGAACGCGTGACGTTCTCCGATGCCGAAATCGCAGCCTTCAAAGAGGCCGCCGCAGGCCCCGCCGCAGCAGCATGGATCGAAGAGAATTCGGCCCGCGGTCTGCCTGCGCAGGAGCTCTACGACATGGTCACCGGCATGATCGCCGAAGGCAGCTAATACGCTGGCCTCAGCCAAACACCGCACCTCGCGCCGGACAGCGCGGGGTGCACGACTTCACTTGAAGATCTGAACACTCGCGAGGAGGTCCCAGAATGGCCACCGCATCGCTCGTGCTGTCTGATGACAGCCGCCTCTCCAAGCTAGATCACGCTCTCAAACGCTTCGAAATCGTTCTGGCCCTGTTGTCCGGCTTTGCCGTCTTCGGGCTGATGATCCTCGCGGTCGTGTCGGTCGGTGGTCGAAACTTCATGAACCAGCCGCTGCCCGGTTACGTCGATTGGATCGAACAGGCGATGCCGCTGATCGCGTTCATGGGGATTTCTTACGTCATGCGCGAAGGCGGCCACATCCGCATGGATATCGTCATTGGGCAGCTGAAGGGCCGTCCGCTCTACGTCGTGGAGTTCATCACGACAACGCTCGTTCTTATCCTGATGCTTCTGTTGGTCTGGGGGTCGTGGGCGCATTTTGATCGCAGCTTCGACTTTGCCGCACCGATGTGGAGCCGGGACAGCTCCATGGATATCGCATTGCCCATCTGGCCCGCCAAGCTTCTGGCACCGGTGGCGTTTTCGGTGCTTTGCGTCCGCTTGGTGCTGCAACTTTGGGGCTATGCCCGCGCGGTCATGACAGGAAACGCGATTGCAGTGCCGCTGATCGCCAGCGCCGCCGAACAGGCCGCGATGGAAGCCGAACAGCTCTCTGACCGGAAAGAGGAGGGCTAGATCGATGGAACCCATTGATATCGGCCTCTGGGTCACAGGCGGACTTCTGGTCATGGTTGTGCTTGGCATGCGTGTGGCTTTTGCTGCGGGCCTAGCGGGCATGATCGGCCTGATCTGGATTTTCTGGGCCAAGAAACAATACGGCATGGACGATTTCGGCTGGGCCTTGGGCGTCGCGGTCAAGACGGCAGGACAGGTGCCACACTCCAAGGTATCCAGCCAGGCGCTGTCTCTGATCCCAACCTTCATCCTGATCGGTTATCTGGCCTACTATGCCGGCCTGACCAAAGCGCTCTTTGAAGCGGCCAAGCGTTGGTTCGCGTGGGTGCCGGGTGGTCTGGCGGTCTCGACTGTCTTTGCCACTGCCGGCTTTGCCGCCGTGTCCGGTGCCTCTGTCGCGACGTCGGCGGTGTTTGCGCGGATCGCCATCCCGGAGATGTTGAAGATCGGCTACAACAAGCAGTTCGCCGCTGGCGTGGTTGCAGCAGGTGGCACACTGGCATCGCTTATCCCGCCGTCCGCAATCCTTGTCATCTACGCCATCATCGTCGAACAGGACGTCGGCAAGCTCCTCTTGGCGGGTTTCATCCCCGGGGCCTTCTCTGCGCTGATCTCTGGCCTTCTGATCATCGGCATGGCGCTGACAATCA
>CAZMKY010000277.1:0-5273 GCA_964566835.1 uncultured Rhodobacterales bacterium | reverse complement strand
ACACGCCGGAGTGTCGCGAATGCGACTATTGCCTGCATCCCAAGACCAACCTGTGCCAATCCATCAGGGAAACGCAGGGCAAAGGCGTGATGCCGGATGGCACCAGCCGCTTCTCGACCCTCGATGGGGATCCGATCCTGCACTACATGGGCACCTCGACCTTCTCGAATTATACCGTTTTGCCGGAGATCGCCTTGGCGAAAGTGCGCGAGGACGCCCCGTTCGAGACGATCTGCTATATCGGCTGCGGTGTGACGACGGGCATTGGCGCTGTGGTGAACACCGCCAAGGTAGAGCCGGGGTCCAACTGCGTTGTCTTCGGACTTGGGGGGATCGGCCTGAACGTTCTGCAAGGTCTCCGCATGGTCGGCGCGAACATGATCGTCGGCGTTGATCTGAACAACGACCGCAAGGCCATGGGCGAAAAGTTCGGCATGACCCATTTCGTCAACCCGAATGAAGTGGGCGAGGATCTGGTGCCTTATCTGGTCAACCTGACCGGTGGCGGCGCGGATTACAGCTTTGAGTGCATCGGCAATGTGAACGTCATGCGCCAAGCGCTGGAGTGCTGCCACAAGGGATGGGGCGAAAGCATCATCATCGGCGTGGCTGGCGCAGGTCAGGAGATCTCGACCCGTCCGTTCCAGCTTGTCACCGGTCGGAGCTGGCGTGGCACAGCGTTTGGCGGCGCGCGCGGTCGGACCGATGTTCCGAAGATCGTCGATTGGTACATGGACGGCAAGATCGAGATCGATCCAATGATCACGCACAAGTTGGCCTTGGAAGACATCAACAAGGGCTTCGACCTGATGCATGCCGGTGAATCGATCCGAAGCGTCGTGGTCTATTGACGGGGACCCGGCCCGCCCGGGCCAGACCGCCGGGGGCGCTGCCCCCGGACCCCCGGGATATTTCCGGACCAGTGAAAGGGTTGGCATTCGTCTTTGGGCTTCTTCTGGCCAGCCCGGCGGCGGCGCAGTTTGCGTCCAGTTTGGTTCTGGAAAGCGGAACGGACCGACAGATCGTGGCGCCACCCGAGATCGCAGCGGCTGCAGCCACATTGAGCGAGCGCGGACCGCTTGTCTCGATCCAGCTTGCGGATCAATCGGCAGAGCGCTTCGCAGATTTGACGCGGCGGGCCATCGGGTCGCCGCTGTCCGTGCAGATCTGCGGGACAGAGATCATCCGTCCCGTGGTCCAGAGCGAGATCAAGGGCGGCCAGATTGTTTTTCCTGCGCCGACGCTTGACGCGGCCGAGCGTCTGGCCGGGATTCTGGCGGGCGATCTGGGGTGCGATGCACTGAATAACTGACGACGTCTTGTCTTCCGGTGCGGAACGACCGACATAAGGGGCCGAGCACAACAAAGGATGCGCGCCCATGATGACCCGCCTCGAAGACGAAGCCGACAAGAAAGACGACGCAGCTAAGGGATCCGGTGCGCCGCGTGCCGCCGAACTCTTGTTCAAATCCCGCAATGTCATCATCACCGGCGAAATCAACGACAAGCTGGCCGACCGGGTCTCAAAGGAACTTCTGGCGCTGGCCGCTGATAGCGACGATCCGATCAACCTGTTCATTTCGTCCCCCGGTGGTCACGTCGAATCCGGTGACATGGTCCATGACATGATCAGCTTCATCCGTCCGACCGTGCGCACGATTGGCTCGGGTTGGGTGGCGTCGGCTGGTGCGCTGATTTTTGTCGGTGCGCAGAAAGAAAACCGTTTCTGCCTGCCGAACACGCGCTTTCTCCTGCACGAACCGCGTGGCGGCATCGGCGGCACGGCATCGGATATGTTCATCCAGGCCGAGCAGATCCGCATCATGCGGGAACGCTTCCACCAGATCTTTGCCGACGCCACCGGTCAGAAGGCCGAGAAGGTCGCCAAGGACACCGAGCGTGATTTCTGGCTGAACACCGACGAAGCGATCGACTATGGCCTTCTGGGCAAAGTCATCACCAGCGCGGACGACCTGCCCAAGTGACCGGCCAGATCATCGTTCGACCGGCTGAAGGGCCGAGCGATGACGACGCCATCTGGGCGATCCTGAAACCCATTGTCGAAGGCGGCAGAGAGTTCTGCGCACCGCCTGACGGTGGTCGCGACGGGGCATTTGCCTACTTCGCCCCGCCAGAGGCCCAGAACTTTGTTGCTGAGCTGAACGGTGAGATCGTTGGCGCATCTTACCTGAAACCCAACCAGGGCGGCGGCGGATCGCATGTCTGCAACGCAGGCTATGCCACCGCACCTGCCGCCCGGGGCAAAGGAGTTGCGCGCGCGCTTCTGGCGCATTCGCTTGCGACTGCGCGGTCTGCCGGATATCGCGCCATGCAATACAACTTCGTCGTTGCCACAAATACACGTGCCATCGAAACCTGGGTCCGGGCCGGTTTCGAGATCGTTGGCACGTTGGAAGACGCTTTTCTCCATCCGGAGGCGGGCTACGTGAACGCGCATGTCATGATGAAAGATCTGACACGCCCCGACTAAGGAGTGCCAAATGGCTGACCGAGAGCGTCCGCTTTACGCCGTCCTGATCGATGCCGACAATATCCCGGCCAAGTTTGCAGCGGCGATCTTGACAGAGATCACCTCGTTCGGAGAGCCGGCAATCCGCCGCGTCTACGGGGACTGGTCGTCCAGCCGGTTGAACCAGTGGACCAAGATGGTCAAAGACCTTGGCCTGACCGCGCACCAAGAGACCGCGAACACCACGGGCAAGAATGCCAGCGACATCGGTCTGGTCATCGATGCGATGGACATCCTGCACACAGGTCGCTTTGACGGGTTCGTTTTGGTGTCGTCCGACAGCGATTTCACCGCCCTTGCCAACCGCGTGCGGGAACAGGGAATGGACGTGATAGGTATTGGCGAAGCCAAGGCGCCATCGTCGTTGAAGACGGTCTGCAACCGCTTCATCACGATTGAAAATATCTATGAAGATCAACAGGCTGATGCGGGCTCAGGTGCGCAGAAAGGCAAGAAGAAGCCAAGTGAGGCCATTGATCTGATCCTTCGGGCAATGGACAAGATCGACACGGATGATGATTGGTACACGCTGGGTCAACTGGGCCAATACATCACCGCCGAGAACCCGGACTTCGACACTCGCAGCTACGGGAAAAAAAAGCTCTCGGACCTTGTCCAAGAGCTGAAGAGGTTTGAAACAAGAAAAATGAACAACCAGCTTCAAATACGAAGGCTGGACTGACGCCCCGGATGGGAGAACGCGACCGGGGCGCCCGTGAAATCAGGCTATCATGAAATCGGGGTCGACGGTAATGGAGAATTCCACACCGGCGTCTCCGACGGCAGCCAGATCGTCATTTAGGTCACCATCAGCGGGCGCAAGATCGCCGTCGCCATCCAGGGATTGCAACGCAAAGTCGATGGTGTAGCCCGCAACATCAGCGCTGGTTTCGACCCTGATATTGTTGATCCGCGCACTGTCATTTGTGTCGATGGCGTTGTCGCCTTCAGTGGCAAGCGCGACGTAGAGCACATCGAACTCCACGTTGGGCGAGATCTCGACCAGTTGAGCGTCCTTCAGTTTGAGGTTCTGTTCAGACGTGCCGGTCGCGACCGACGTGGTGATGAGATTGCCGAACTCATCGAGGTTGTAAGCCTCCCAAACGACATCAACGGTGCCGATGCCGCCGCCAACGCCTTGCAAGTCGAACTCGAAAGCCGAGATTGGGTCGGTGCTGGAGCTGACATCGATGACGAGGACCTCGCCGTAGTTGATGTTGCCGTTGCCGATGCCAATCCCGCCGCCGTTGTTCGGGTTGATGTCGTCGTCACCGCCGGGATCGTCAGAGCCCGTAAACAGTGCAGACGCGCCGTTCCAATCGACAAGGCCATCGAAGGTGATCTGACTGACTGTCGCGGTTTCCTGTGGCCCGCCAGCGCTGATGGATGAGAAGTCCAGTTCCTTGGTGATCGTCGGCAGGCTTTGCAGCTGCGTGAAGGTGTAGCTGCCTTCGTTGGTGCCGGAATCGGGATCAATCACAAGCGAATAGAAGGCTCCATCCGTCAGCGTCGTGCTGACCCAATCGATCGTGCCGGTGACGGTTGTCTCGCCGTTCGAGGTCGACGACGACGACGTCACCGTGCCAAGCACTTCACCGTTCGACGTCTTGATGTCGAATGTCGGCAAGGTGCTGACCACTGACAAGGTCTGGCCATCCGCACCCGCGATAAGCGAGAAGGTTTCAACAACACGTCCGTCCGACCCGTCGTTCGGGGCGTCGTTGTTGGAATCATAGGCCACGAATTTCAGGCTTTGATCGTCAACCGTATCGACAAGGCTGCCGGTGGTGCTGCCCGGCAGAGCGTCGGCGCCATACTCGATGATGTTGTAGTCATCGACGATGGTGACTTTCACCGTCACCGACGCGGACCCGCCATTGCCGTCTACGGCGAAGATGCTGAACTCTTCTACGGGTGTGACAGAATGATTGGCAGCAGAATCAAGGACATACGTAACGTTCAGGTCATTTGCCACGTCACCTGTGTAGCCCGAGAAGTAGAGCGTGCCATACGTGCCAGCGATGGCTGTCTGGCTGCCGCCGACGTTTCCGGCGAGGAACACGCTGTCACCGTCGACATCGCTGACCTCTGAGGGCAAGAGACCAACGGTCATCGTTGTGCTGCCGGGTCCGTCCTGACTGCCGGTCGACAGCTTGCTCTCGTAAACCGTCGCGTCGAGGACGTTCTTGGTCAGTTGTGGACCGTCGTTTTCACCGTTGACGGTCATGGTCACCGTCGTCGTGCTTGTTTCGCCGGTTCCGTCGAAGGCCGTGTACTGGAACTGCACGGTTGCCGTTTCGCCCACTGCCAAGGCTTCGAATGCGCCGTTTGGATTGTAGGTGAAGGTGCCGTCGACATTGAAGTCTTCCAGCAATCCCGGACCAACCCCGGCTTTGTCGCTTGCTGTGACAGTCAGACTGCCTGCGACATAGAACGCGGCAAGCTCGTCAGTGCCCGGCTCGTCCGTTGGATCATCGTTCGCCAGAACAGTCATGAAGTTCGTAGACGTCGCATCCTCGTCGATGCTGTAGCTGTCGGGGCTGGCAATCGGGCCATCATTGACTGGCGTGACGACAACCGTGACGGTGCCGGTATCTGTCCCGCCCATCTGGTCGTTGACGATGTAGTCGAACGTGTCGACGCCAAAGAAGTCCTCCGGTGCGGTATAGGTCAGAACGCCGCCAGTCATCGTAACTGTGCCACCGTTCGCAGACGCAATTTCCGCCGCAGCGAGTTCGACGAT
>CAZMKY010000276.1:0-7392 GCA_964566835.1 uncultured Rhodobacterales bacterium | reverse complement strand
TGTACGGATCGACCTTGTCTTTCATATCCCCCGGCAAATAGCCCAGCTTTTCGCCCGCCTCGACTGCCGGGCGCGATAGGATGATGCGATCGACTTCGCCAGATATGAACATTGAAACGCCTACGGCAACGGCCAGATACGTCTTGCCGGTACCGGCCGGGCCAATCCCGAAAGCAAGTTCGTTGGCGAAAAGCGAGCGGACATAGGCCTTCTGCGCCTCGGTCCGTGGCTCCACCAGTTTCTTTCGGGTCTTGATCTCGACCCGTCCGCCCTGGAACAGCTCCATCTGGTCGCCATCGCGCGCGCCGGTCTCAACCTCGGGTCCACCCATGCGCATCTCGCCGGTGATGGCGCCGGCGTCGATTTCCCGCCCCTGTTCCAGCTTCTGATAAAGCGCTTCAAGCACATCGGCAGCACGATTGCGCGCTTCCGGGTCGCCCATCAGGGCCAGTTGGTTGCCGCGCCTCAGGATCTGGACGCCAAGCTCTTGTTCGATCTGGGCGAGGTTTCGGTCAAACTCGCCGCAGAGATCAATCAGCAGACGATTGTCAGGAAATTCCAGAAGCGTCTCTTGGACGTCATCAGGCAGGCTCGTCGGGGTCAGTGCTCGAATGGCCAATCAGGTCTCCGGCAGATTCGGGGCCGCGTTACACCCCGATGCTGCCAAGCGAGCGCGCGGGACGCAAGCACATCTCGTAATTTGTCATATGACGGTTACGAAATCTGGTGTTTGCACGCCCGCAAAGCAAAAAGGCGCACCCTTTCGGATGCGCCTTTGAAACTTTTGGGATCGCGAAGCTTAGTTACACTTCAAGCGTCCGCCACCGTTGTACCAGCAGCCTGCTGGCGGATCAGTGACCTCCGGCTCGGGTTCAACCTCCGGCTCTGGTTCCGGCTCTGGTTCCGGCTCGGGCTCTGGTTCCGGCTCGGGCTCGGGTTCCGGCTCAGGCTCCGGTTCCGGCTCCGGATCTGGCTCCAGGAACGGATCGCCGCCAAGATCCTCGTCTTCGCCACCACCGCCGCCACCTTCGCCGGTTCCGGCACCTTCGCCGGTACCGCCGGAGCCGCCTTCGGTATCGGCCTGCGCCAAGATGATGTGACCGCTGTCGAACGTGGTCGCGATGTTATTGGCCGCCTCGTAGGAGCCGCCCTTGATGCTGCTTGCAACCGCAAGGCCAAGCCCTGCGATCACGGCTGCTGCAGCGACGAAATCAACAGTGGCTGCACCACTTTCGTCGCGGAAAAACTTTTGAACCTTTAACCCAACGCCCGTCAGGGGGCGTCCTTTGATACCAAGACTTACTTCCATGGATCTCATCCTCGGGTCGTCTGAACAATCATGCGCGGTATCGCGTCTTGATCTCAGTTTTACCGAAGAGTCGGGGAGCGGCTTGGTCGGAAATCAGACGCTTTCAGGGCGTTTCTGAAAAATCGCGAACAATCTCGCCAGCCAGCGAATGACTGTTCGACGCGGTGATACGCGTCACCGCAATTTCGCCCGGATTGATCGTTTCGTTGACGTGAACAGCGTGGAGATGTTCCGATTTCCCAACGCTTTGGCCCGGCATTCTTCCCGGTTTTTCAAAGAGGACTTTCACCGTCTTGCCCACCATCGCGTCCTGCGCCGCCGCTTGTTGCTGGCCAAGCAGCGCCTGCAGTCGGGCAAGGCGGTCGGTCTTGGCGGCCTCGTCGACCTGTTCGCGCTCTGCCGCCGGGGTGCCAGGGCGGGTCGAATACTTGAAGGAATAGGCCTGTCCGTAGTTCACGGCGCGGATCAGATCCATGGTCGCGTCGAAATCGGCTTCGCTCTCTCCGGGGAAACCAACGATGAAATCGCCCGAGAGCAGGATGTCCGGGCGCGCGGCCCGAATACGCTCGATCAAGCGCAGGTAGGCTTCGGCGGTGTGCTTGCGGTTCATGGCTTTCAGGATCTTGTCAGACCCTGACTGCACCGGAAGATGCAGATAGGGCATCAGTTTCTCGACCTCGCCATGCGCCGCGATCAAGGCGTCGTCCATGTCATTCGGGTGCGACGTGGTATAGCGGATCCGCTCCAAGCCATCGATTGCGGCCAACGCATGGACCAGCCCGGCCAGGCCACCTTCGTGGCCGTGGTAGGCATTTACGTTCTGGCCCAGAAGCGTGATGTCGCGTACGCCGCGTTCGACCAGATCCTGCGCCTCGGCCAGCACACGGTCGGCCGGTCGGCTGACTTCGGCTCCACGGGTATAGGGCACCACGCAGAAAGCACAGAACTTGTCGCAGCCTTCCTGCACCGTCAGGAACGCCGTCGGTCCGCGCGCGGCCTTCGGGCGGCGCGCCAGATGGTCAAACTTGTCTTCTTCCGGGAAATCCGTGTCGAGCGCGGCGTTGCCGTTGCGCGCCTGCCGCTCCAGCTCTGGCAAGCGATGGTAGCTTTGCGGGCCGACGACCAGATCGACCATGGGCTGACGGGCCACGATCTCGGCCCCTTCCGCCTGCGCGACGCACCCCGCCACGCCAATCTTCAGATCGGGTTTTGCAGCTTTCAGGGGCTTCATCCGGCCGAGTTCCGAATAGACCTTTTCCGCTGCCTTTTCACGGATATGGCAGGTGTTCAGAAGAATGAGGTCGGCGTCTTCGGCCTTGTCCGTCGTCACATAGCCTTCTGGCGCAAGGCTCTCGGCCATACGCTCACTGTCGTAGACATTCATCTGACAGCCATAGGTCTTGATGAAGAGCTTCTTCTCAGCAGTCATGCCATGCCACCGGTGGATGTGAAAACCGGCCCGGTCCTACACGCCAAGCGTCCCCTTGCCAAGGGCGGGCCGGGCGCGCGCTGCCTTGACGCCGTGCCCGGCCCGGATCGAGGGACGATGGGTATTTGCAAACAGAGGATGAGGGGGGGTGCGCTTCCCGGCACTGGTCACCGGGAAGCGTCCTCTGCTACGGCCATCGGCTCCCCAGCCTGTACCGCACTGGTACCGTAGCGCGGTCTTGCTTAACGAAGCGTGAACCCGCCCCGTCCTCTGTTCCCAAATACCCCCGCCGGAGGCGTCCGGCGTCAGGGGTCGGGCGACTTGTCAGTCCGGTCATCGGCACACTAGAACATCCGCCATGACAACGCTTGCCCAGCAGCTTACGACCCACGCACGAGATGGTGCGCTTGACCGCGGACCGGTCGCGCTTGTGATCGCGGAAGACGAGGGCGCGCTGAGCGAGACGATCGGTCATCTGATCCGGCTTGGCTTTCCGGCGATCCTTGTCGCGTTGCCGGATGGGCTTGAGGTAGAGACCACGTCGGACGCAATCCTGACCTTGCGCGCCCGAACGGCAGGGCCCGGCGCCGTGGCGACGCTCGTTGGTGAGGTGATGCGCAGCCTTCCGGCCAAGACCTGGTTTCACTACTGCTTCAACGGCGAGTTTTTGTTCTACCCGCATGCGGAAACCCGGCGGGTCAGCGAGATGCTGGATTTTCATGCCTCGGAACGCCGCCGCGCATTGCCGACCACTGTCGTCGATCTTTACACCGAGGATCTCGCGACGCATGCGGACGGGATCGATCTTGTGGCACCCGCCTTTGATCGGACTGGTTACTTTGCAGAGGGCGACACGATCCGAGGCGGGCTAAGATGGCGTTTTGAAGACGACATTCCACCGGCTGAGCGGCAGATCAGTCGCTTCTCGCTGGTGCGGTCCGATCCCGCGCTGCGCCTTGGTGAGGATCATCGCTGGTCGGACGAGGATCTGAATGCCCTGTCCTGCCCGTGGCATCGGAACCTGACCGGGGCCATAGCCAGCTTTCGCGCGGCCAAGGCGCTCGCCGCGTCCCCCGAACGGCGGGACAGGATCGGAACGTTTGCCTGGGCTGGATCAGAACGCTTCGACTGGACGTCGAAACACCTGCTGGACGCAGGTTTCATGGAAATCGGACAGTGGTTCTAGGCAGAGAGGTCAGGTCCGGCGCAGGCGGATGACGACGTCGACCTTGGCGATCTCAGCGCCCTCAGGCGCATCAGGCAAGCGCTCGATCTTCAACTGATCTGCAGGCGCATCCGTCAGTTCAGCCGTGTCTTCCCAGAAGAAGTGCGGGTGATCATCGGTCCGCGTGTCGAAGTAGCTCTTGGAGCCATCAACGGTGACTTCCTGCATCAGGCCGGCCTGACAAAACGCGCCAAGCGTATTGTAGACAGTGGCCAGTGAAACGGCCTCGCCCGCGGCCTGAGACGCCGCATGCAGGCTTTCAGCCGTCACATGCCGGTCCCGTCCATCGCCCACCAGAAGCGCCGCCAAAGCGACCCGTTGGCGGGTCGGGCGAAGTCCAGCGTCTTTCAGCCAGGCGCTGCCGCGTTCTTCAGAGAGGGTGTCCATGCGTCCTCGAATGCTGATGTCTTGGCAATATAGGGACCGAAGCTGGTGTGTTTCAACGTAAAAACAACGCCATTCGGCCTTCAGACACGGCCTGTTGCGCCTTGCGCCGGGCGTTGGGGCTGCGTTATGGACCGCTGACCCATAAGACAAACAAACCTCGGGAGCCTTCTGACATGGCCGATTACCCCACCTCTTTCGACCGCGAAGGCTTGCTGAAATGCGCCCGTGGAGAGCTTTTCGGACCGGGCAATGCGCAGTTGCCGGAACCTCCGATGCTGATGATGGACCGCATCACCGACATCTCGGAAGACGGGGGCGAACACGGCAAGGGCCACGTTCGTGCGGAATTCGACATCTCGCCCGATCTTTGGTTCTTCGACTGTCACTTTCCCGGCAACCCGATCATGCCGGGCTGCCTTGGGCTTGATGGCCTATGGCAGTTGACGGGCTTCAACCTTGGCTGGCGGGGCTGGCAAGGGCGCGGATATGCGCTTGGGGTTGGCGAAGTAAAGCTAACCGGCATGGTCCGCCCAGACCGCAAGATGCTGACCTACTATGTCGACTTCACCAAGGCGATCCAGACCCGCCGCCTGACGATGGGTGTTGCCGACGGCCGCGTCGAAGCCGATGGCGAGACGATTTATCAGGTCAAGGACATGAAAGTCGCGCTGAGCGAAAGCTAAGCGCGACGACCGTCCTTTGCGTGGCCGGTCACGGCAGCCAGAGCGCGGTGTCGGGGTGGAACTGCGACCACGCGAACCAGAAGGCCTGATGGCTGCCAAGATCCGCGCCATTTGAATCGACGGCCTTCAATCCGCCAGCATCCTGCACGATGCGAATGTTCTCAAAGCCGACCTCTTCTCCGCGGGTCAGTGCCAGCAAGGCAGCCCCGCGCGGAAAAGCCACAGGCGTCCCGGACGCCGCCACGATACCGATGACGTCATCATGCACACCAAGGCGCGGGTCGACGTCCCCCACCGGGAAGATCGGCCCACCTGCGTCACGCCCGTTGCGGAAATCGAAGTCGCGGCCCAGCGCATAGCGTTCCAAGAGAACCGTGGTGTCGGGGTGGGCTTCCTTCCATGCCCCCCACTCGGTCGTGATGACCGCAGCTTGTTCCAGCTTCACGCTCTTCTCGGCCAGCGGCCCTGTGACGGCATGCCCGAGGAAGGTGTCGAAGACCGAATAGGTCTTCACGTCATACATGACCTTGTTGGAACGGCTGAGAAGACCGGATGTCCTGAGGATCGGACGCTCCACCCCGGCAGGCAAATCATCGGTGAAATAGGCCTGAGCCGCGCCGCAGAGCGTGCAATAAGGTATGCCCAGATCACGTCCGCCAAGGGTGTCGTTGACCATCTCCCGGACTTCCATGATCTGGCGCGGATAGGCACGGGCCTCGCCGTTGATCTCGATTCCGAAAACGATGTCATCGTCCTCCAGCCAAGTCGCTTCTTCCGCTGAGGAGACGTCCGGATTGTCGGCCGCCGGGATGCAGTTGCAAAGGATATCGGTCGTGTCATAGGCGCGGTCATCGATCAAAACGCCGCCCCAGCTGACGATGCGCCAGTCGATGTCGCCTTCTTGAAAAATGCGCTCCCAACCGGGAACAAGACCTGTGAAGATCGTGCGTTTCACTTTCAAATAGTCCGGTGGCGCCGGAATATCCCATGCCATCAGATGATCCGTGATCTCGCCCCAGTTGTTGTCGAGCGGGAACTCCTTGCCCAAAAGCGTGCCAGCCGCATTCGACAGTTTTACGTGCAATTCCCGCGCGGGAACGAAGCGCAAAAGATCGGCGATCAGCCACGCCAGGCGCGGGTCGCCCGATGCCGCGATGG
Organism: uncultured Rhodobacterales bacterium; assembly: GCA_964566835.1. Taxonomy (GTDB): domain Bacteria; phylum Pseudomonadota; class Alphaproteobacteria; order Rhodobacterales; family Rhodobacteraceae; genus CAZMKY01. The sequence continues at coordinate 1,201 of CAZMKY010000276.1, read as the reverse complement.
CAGCGAGGGCCTGTTCCTGATTTTCATCCCACGTCTTCAGCAGAACGCTGTCGGCAAAGGCCACGCGGACGGCAAATTGCATCTCGGGGGCAAGATCACCTGTCGGAACGGGTGGTGGATGCCCGAATTCTTCGATCACGTAGTCTGGCAGATCCGCTGCACCGGCAGCCCAAAGGGACGTGGTCGCGCCGACTAGAACGGTCATCGTCGTCAGCACGGCGCGCTTGAAAGTTCGGGTCCCAGTGTTCATCGGGCAGCCTCCAGTTTTGATCTGGCGACAGTGGGCCGCTTCGGCCCCAAGGCGCAAATCACACTTGCTTCAACTTCACGATAGGTCTGCGGCTTGATACGGGGGCGAGGCGTGCCGTCGCGTCGTTCCCAGAGCATTGCGCCGCGACGGCCTTCGGCCCTTGCCCCTGCCCCGTCTGGCAGCCTACATAGGCCGGAACGTTAGCTGGGAGGCCTTGAATGCGTCGTGTCGTCATCACCGGGATGGGTATCGTCTGTCCGATCGGAAACAACGTGGCCGAGGTTGAGGCCAGCCTCAGGGCCGGCCGCTCGGGCATCTCGTTCCAGCAGGACTATGCCGATCACGGCTTCCGCAGCCAGATTGCAGGCGTGCCGAACATTGTTCTGGAAGACGTCATCGACAAGCGTCAACTGCGCTTCATGGGGCCGACGGCGGCCTACGCCTACCTCTCGATGGAACAGGCCATCGCCGATAGCGGTCTGGAGGAAGCCGATATCTCGAACGAGCGCACGGGTCTCGTCGCGGGCTCTGGCGGCCCGTCGACGTCGAACTTCTTCTCGGCGCACAAGACCGTCGTCGAGAAAGGCGCACCCAAGCGCATGGGGCCCTTCATGGTGACGCGCTGCATGTCTTCGACCGTGTCGGCCTGTCTTGCGACGCCGTTCAAGATCAAGGGCATCAACTATTCGATCACCTCGGCCTGCTCGACCACGCTGCACTGCATCGGCAACGGCGCCGAGCAGATCCAGATGGGCAAGCAGGACATCGTCCTTGCCGGTGGCGGCGAAGAGGTCGACTGGACGCTGTCGTGTCTGTTCGACGCAATGGGCGCGATGTCATCCAAGTACAACGACACGCCTACGGAGGCCGCCCGCGCCTTTGACGAGACCCGCGACGGCTTTGTCATCGGCGGCGGCGGCGGCAGGGTGGTGCTGGAAGAACTGGAGCACG
>CAZMKY010000275.1:0-10791 GCA_964566835.1 uncultured Rhodobacterales bacterium | reverse complement strand
AACGGGTATAGTGCTCTGGAAAATTCGTGAGCACCATAAGGTCTTCGCGATCTCCGAATCCCGTTTCCGTCTTGAAGCGTGTGTAGCCGAACATGATGCGATCAAATCCGAAACGGCTCATCGCTTTGGTATGAATGGACCAAACCTGTTCGACGGAACGCGCTGTCACGACAGCGCGAAGGATAGACATAATGTCGTACATGAATACGTAATTTCCCGGGTCACATATCAATGTAAGTATGAGACAAGGAACCGCGTTATTTCAAGACGTTCAAGGTGATGGTTCATATTTCTCATCACAGCCTTGGTAGTATGATCCTGTGCGATCGAGCAGGCACGCAATGGTTCGTGTGGCTCTTTGGTTTTTACAGACGGACTAAGTACTGCTCGTCACTCCGTATATTTATTTAACATAATTATGGTTATGCGTTTAACGCCTTGATGGCACGGGCGAAGCGTTCATCAGGTGTTATCCTGCATCCCACCCCCCTAAAGTCTGTTGACAGCTTGAGCACGGCGCCAATACCATTTGTATGCAAACAAATGGAGCTTGCGCGCCGCTGGTGACCTACCAACGTCCTGAACACATCTCGGAACTCGTTGAGATCTGCGCGGGCGGCAACGCTCGGGTCGTTGCAGGTGGTACGGACTTCTATCCGGCGCTGCCTCAAGGTCAGACGCCCAAGGACATCGTTGATATCTCACGCGTTTCCGGCCTCCGCGGCATTACCAGATCAGACGAAGGCTTCCGGATTGGCGCAACCACAACGTGGAGCGATATTGTTAAGGCGGACCTGCCGACAGCATTCGACGCCCTGAAATTGGCGGCTATCGAAGTGGGATCAGTGCAGATCCAGAATGCGGGAACAATTGCAGGCAATATCTGCAATGCCTCGCCAGCAGCGGACGGCGTCCCTCCTCTCTTGTGTTTGGATGCCCACGTGGAACTGCAGTCAAAAAACGGTCTGCGACGCATACCATTGTCTTCGTTCATCAAAGGTGTGCGTCAGACCGATCTGCAGGCTGGAGAGATTGTCACGGGGATACTTGTGCCAAGCCCGCCAGAGGGTGCAGGATCTGCCTTCTCAAAACTTGGAAGTCGCCGATATCTTGTGATCTCAATCTGCATGACGGCGGTGCAGGTTCGGTTGGACAGATTGGGTCGTATTGATCAAATCGCCATCGCCGTTGGCGCTTGTTCCCCCGTCGCGATGCGGCTTTCAGCGCTGGAGGCCTCTCTCGTCGGGCAGCGTGTCGAAGATGTTTCGATCCCACCGTCCGCCTTGGAGGATCTGAACCCGATTGATGACGTCCGAGGCTCCGGCGCGTTTCGTCTGGAAGCAGTAAAAACACAGATCCTGCGCACGCTGCAGATGGCGACGAAAAGATGAACAAACAACAATATATCAACGGTTTGCAGCTAAAACTTAATGGATTTCCGGTTGAGGCCTATCCGCTGCCTGGCGAGCGCCTGTCCGAGACTTTGCGCGAACGCCTTGGCGCGCGGGACGTCAAGATCGGATGCAATGCCGGCGATTGCGGTGCCTGCACGGTCTTGGTTGACGGAGAACCTGTCTGCGCCTGTTTGATGCCTGCCGGGCAAGCTGAAGGCCGCACGGTTGAGACCTTGGCGGGCCTCTATTCAGCGCAGGACGCAAGCGTGATCGCATTGGCAGAGCGGTTTCAGGATCACGGCGCGGCCCAGTGTGGCATCTGCACGCCCGGCATGATGGTTGCGGCGACCGCCCTTCTGCGCGCGAACGCGACCCCTTCCGAAGAACAGACAAAGGCTGCGTTGAACGGCGTCCTTTGCCGCTGCACAGGCTACAGAAAGATTATCGACGCGGTCATGGGGCTGGCGCCCATCACCGAGAGCGGGTCCGATGTCGGCGTCTCGATCCGGAGACTGGATGGAGAGGACAAAGTGGCCGGGCGCGAAGCTTACGGCGATGATGTCGCCCCCGCGGGCACTTTGGAAGTCTTGGCGATCCGGAGCCCCTACCCGCATGCCCGATTTGAACTGGGCGACATCGAGGCGTTCAAAGCGGCGCATCCCGGCATTGAAACCATCCTGACGGCGGCCGATGTGCCGGGACAGAACCTGATGGGTGTGCTGCCGCCCTTTATGGACCAGCCCGTCTTCGCAGAAGACGTTACACGGTTTCGAGGCGAAGCTGTGGCGGCTGCTGTTGGCAGCCCGGACGCAATTCGGGCACTGGACCCAAATGACTTCCCGGTCGAGTGGCATCCAATGGAAACTTTAGCGTCTCCCGACGAAGCCGAAGCAAGTTCCACGATCCTACACCCTGCCCGCCCTGGAAATGTGCTGTGTCGTGGTCTCGTGGAATGCGGTGACGCTGACCGCGCGCTCAGCGAAAGCGATGTCGTTGCCGAAGGTCATTTTCAAACAGGCTTTGTCGAACATGCCTATATCGAACCCGAAGCTGGTTATGCCTTCGTCAAGGACGGTCGCGTAGAGGTCCATGCTTGCACGCAATCACCGGTTATGGACCGGGAAGCGCTTGAAATCGTTCTGGGAATGTCAGCGAGCCAAATCAGGATCGTGCCGACGGGTATCGGCGGCGGATTTGGATCGAAGCTTGATCTGACGGTGCAGCCCTTTCTAGCGATTGCGGCCTTAAAAACTGGTAGGCCGGTCCGTATGGCTTTGACGCGGGTCGAATCCATGCAGAGCTCTACCAAGCGGCATCCGTCTGATATCTGGGTGAAGATCGGCGCAGGCAGCGACGGCCGCATCACAGGGATGAGCTTTGACGGCACGTTTGACACCGGAGCTTATGCAAGCTGGGGACCGACGGTCGCCAACCGCGTCCCCGTTCATGCGTCCGGCCCATATGCGGTCGCGCATTACCGTGCGCGGTCCAAAGGCGTGCACACGAACAATCCGGTCTCTGGCGCATTTCGCGGATTTGGCGTGCCACAGTCCGCCATCGCTCAAGAAAGCCTGCTGGATGAACTGGCCATAAAGCTTGGCATCGATCCATTGGAGTTCCGGATCGCGAATGCCTTGACGAACGGCACACCCACAGTTTGCGGGCAGGTCTTCCAAAAGGGTGTCGGTATCAAGGCTTGTCTTGAAAGTCTGCGGTCCGCATGGACCACGGCGCGGGCCGAGGCGGAGGCGTTCAACGCGCAAAGCCAAACCATCAAACGCGGCGTTGGCGTCGCGTCCGGCTGGTACGGATGCGGCAACACCTCAATGCCGAACCCTTCGACCATCAAGTCGGGTGTGCGCCCCGATGGGACCGTGGTCTTGCATCAAGGTGCAGTGGACATCGGACAAGGGTCCAACACTGTCATTGCACAGATCTTTGCGACCACGTTGGGCCTACCCGTTCAGGAGGTAACGCTACTGGGAGGGGACACAGACATCACGCCAGATGCGGGAAAGACATCTGCCTCGCGCCAGACGTTCGTGACGGGCAATGCGGCACAACTGTCCGCAACGTCCCTGCGTGCAGCCATCTTGGAGAAACTGAACGTCGCCGGCGACGCGACGCTTCGCTTTGGCGACGGGCGCATTGAGGCCACGGATTCAGCAGGCACGCACATTTTGTCACTTGCGGGATTGGACGCAGACCCCGACGGCTATGTCTTCGCGGCTGAAGAAAGCTATGACCCACCGACCGAACCGCTGGACGAAAAGGGACAAGGTTCGCCTTATGCTCAGTTCGGATATGCGGCGCATTTGGCGGAAGTCGAAGTTGATCTGGACCTTGGGACCGTAAAAACAACGAGGATTGTCGCGGCCCACGACGTCGGAAGGGCGATCAATCCAATGCTTGTCGAGGGGCAGGTTCACGGCGGCGTGGCGCAAGGCCTCGGGATGGCGTTGATGGAAGAATACATTCCCGGCCGAACCGAGAATTTGCACGACTACCTCATCCCGACGATTGGCGACGTGCCGCCGATTGAAACGCTGATCATCGAGGAAGAAGATGCGCATGGGCCGATGGGCGCAAAGGGTTTGGGTGAACATGCACTCATCCCAACGGCACCCGCAATATTGAACGCGATCCATGCGGCCACAGGCGCAAGGATAACGCGTATTCCCGCCACACCGCACCGCGTGCGGAACGCGCTGAAGGATCTCGCATGAACAAGCGTGAGACGCCCGAGAAGATCCGTTGCGACGCGTGCCCAGTGATGTGCTACATCGCGGACGGAAAGTCAGGTGCCTGCGACCGCTACGCCAATCATGGTGGTGATCTTGTCCGGCTCGATCCGCTGACCATCATTGAGAACACCGACCACAAGTTGGTGGCGTTTTTGAAGGACACGTCACCCGACGATTGGGACGGCAACATTGTCAAAGGCGACCGTCCCTTTGTGACAGCGGTCGGCGCCGGAACGACCTACCCCGACTACAAGCCTGCTCCCTTCATCGTCAGCCAGGAGGTCGACGGCGTCGATATGGTGACCGTCGTGACGGAAGGAATATTCTCCTACTGCGGCGTGAAGGTGAAAATCGACACAGATCGGCACATCGGACACGAGCGCGATGTCGTGCGCGTCGATGGAGAGCCGATCGGCCATGTCATGACGTCCGAATACGGCTCAAAGATGCTATCGCTTGGTGGCGTGGAGCATTTGACGGGCGGCAGCAAAAAGGAAGGTCGGGTCACCTGCGACGCCCTGCTGAAACTGTGCAATCGGGAAGCTGTGGAAGTTCAGATCGGCGACGGCGAACACGTGACTTCGGTTGTCTTGCAAGCAGGCCAAGCCCCAATCGTCAACGGCGTGCCAGAGAAGCTGATGCGGGTCGGTTGTGGGTCCGCGACGATCGGAATGTTCGCCAAGCAGTGGCTGGGCCATGCTGATGACGTGGTTGTCGTCGATGATCACATCACCGGCGTGCTGTCCGAACATCAGGCCGGCAAGGAACTCGACGTGCCGGCCACTGGGATCAAGATTAAAGGCCGCAGATCCACGCCCGGGCGATATTTTCAGGTTGCGGAACCCGGTACCGGCTGGGGCGGCACGGATATCGAAGATCCATTGACCATTCTTGGTCCCTTCAATCCGAAAATCGCCAAACCCGGAATGAAGTTGTTCATGATCTCCACCACCGGAGAACAGGCAAGCTACTACGAACTGGACGAAGATCTTGTCCCGCAAGAAACACCAATGCCGCCTGCCCTTCAGGCCTCTGCCGATCTTGTCGCCGAGAATTGCGAACCTTCTGTCTGCTCGGTGCTATTCATGGGCGGCGCTGGCGGCAGTCTTCGCGCCGGTGTTACCGAGAACCCTGTCCGACTGACACGCTCGGTCAAAGACGCACTGACTCATGTGTCGTGTGGCGGTGCCGAAGCCTACGTCTGGCCGGGGGGCGGGATCACGGTGATGGTGGATGTCCTCGACATGCCAACAGGTTCATTCGGTTATGTCCCCACGCCCGCCTTGGTTGCCCCAATCGAGTTTTCGCTCCGGGTACGCGACTACGAAACGCTGGGGGGACACATGTCAGAAATCAAACCGGTGGGTGGCGTGACAGGACGCGATGCCCGCAAGGTTCGACAAAACCCGCAAGGGCATAACCCTATGTCGCACGCGCATTATCGCTGGTCACGCGACGAGGATGACGCATGACACTGCAGGTCAGTCTTCTGAACGATGGGTCGCGTCTGCATTTGCAGCACGGTCCGATTGATCTGATCATCGGCGCTGATGGTGACCGTAAGGCGGCTTTCAAAGCTGCAACGGAACGCTTCGAGACCGTTCTTTCAGAACTTGTGGAAGAGCTTCCGGCGCTCCGAACACCATTCACGAGTGAGACCACGCTCCCTTCGGGCGCAGTTGCGCGTCGCATGCATATTGCATGTCAGCCCTTTCGCCGTGGGCCCTTTGTCACCCGCATGGCGGCCGTCGCAGGCAGCGTTGCCGACGAAATTCTGGCTGCCATGACGCGGGCCGCCCGCCTCTCTCGTGCTTACGTGAACAATGGCGGCGACATTGCAGTCCATCTGGAAGACGGGGACAGGTTTGATCTTGCGATGGCGCGTCACGACGGAGCAGATCTTGGACGGATCGCGCTGACAGCTGGCCAGCCAAGCCGAGGCGTCGCCACGAGCGGGCGTCATGGTCGCAGCCTCAGTCTAGGGATCGCGGACAGTGTCACGGTGCTTGCCCGAACCGCGGCAGCGGCAGACGTTGCGGCAACGCTCGTCGCCAATGCAGTCGATTTGCCGGGACACCCAGCCATCGATCGGACCGACGTCGCAGAGATCGACGATCAAAGCGATATTTCAGGTCAATCCGTCCCGACTTTGAACCGCCCGCTTTCGCCAGCGGAAGAAGAACGCGCTTTGCGTCATGGCCTTCGCTTTGCAGAAAAGCTTCGCCAAGATGGCGTGATCGACGGTGCGGCCCTGACGCTTGGGCAACTGACGCTGACAACAGACAGGGTTCCCCAGATTTCGCTGAAAAGGATGCATGAATATGCATGAGGTTGTTCTTAGAAAACTCGTCTTCTCGACCGAGGAGGTTTTTCACGAAGGTGGTCCGCGTCCAGCGAAGTCCCTGCGACGGGTGTCTGGCCTTGCCGTCATTGAAAACCCATTTGCCGGTGGCTACGCGCCCGACATTCAAGGCTTCATGGAACCCCTGAAACCTTTGGGCCTAATGATGGCCAAACGAATGGTAGAGATGCTTGGCGGGACAGACCAAGTGGAAGGATACGGCAAAGGTGCACTGATCGGCGAAGCGGGCGAGTTAGAGCATGGGGCGCTCTGGCATGCGCCGGGTGGCTATGCGATGCGCGAGCTTCTGGACAATTCGAACGCCATTGTGCCCTCGACCAAGAAGGTGGCCGGAATTGGTGCCCATCTCGACGTGCCCATCACGCACATAAACGCATCTTACGTGCGCAGCCATTTCGACAGCATGGAGGTTGGGTGCAATGATGCCCCACGGGCCCGCGAAATGGCCTTGGCCCTCGTGATGAGCACGGGCGCCCGCATCCACAACCGGGCTGGCGGCCTGGACGCAGCAGACATCGTTGGAGAGGACGGCCTCAGATGAGCGCGAGTATCAGAAAGATCATGGTGACGGTCGAAGAAACCCACCGCGAAATGGGCCGCGAAATCGATCCAGCCACGCGAAGGGCTGTCGCCGTTGCCGTCATCGAGAACCCATTTGCTGGCCGCTACGAAGAAGACCTTACCCCCTTGATGGAAGTTGGTGCGGAACTCGGCGCGCTTCTTGGCAAGAAATGTGTTGATGCACTGGGAATTGCTCCATCCGAAGCCGAAAGCTACGGCAAGTCAGCGATGGTCGGTGAAAACGGCGAATTGGAACATGCAGCCGCGATCCTACACCCCAAACTCGGCGCGCCGCTTCGCGCAGCCGTGGAAAAAGGCGCCGCTCTTGTTGCGTCTTCCAAGAAGATGGGAAGTCCGGGGCAAGTTCTGGATGTGCCTCTTGGCCACAAGGACGCAGCCTATGTGCGAAGCCATTTCGACGGTATCGAAGTTCGACTGAACGACGCGCCCCGCGCGAATGAGATCATGGTCGCGGTTGCCGTGACCGATAGTGGACGCCCCCTTCCCCGCGTTGGTGGGCTGACACATGAAGAGGCTGAGGGCAAAGACGGTCTAAGATAGGATCCTGCGCATGGCGAACGACCAGACAACGGTGAAGGCAGACTACGAACTCGACCAACAAGTCGGTTATCTGCTTCGGCTGGCCAGCCAGCGACACGCCACGATCTTTCAAAAGCATGCCGTCGAAGGTCTGACACCGACACAGTTCAGCACCTTGATCCGCATCGCGGAGCATGGCGAAGTTTCGCAAAACCAACTTGGCCGATTGGCCGCCATGGACGTCGCAACGATCAAGGGTGTGGTCGATCGACTGAAGGCCAAGAAGCTGGTGCAGTCGCGCGCGGATGCTTCGGACAAGCGGCGGTCCATAATCTCGCTAACGCAGACAGGTCAAAACCTGACCAAGACGCTCCACAAGATTGGCACTGAAATCAGCGCGGAGACGTTGGCGCCCCTGAACGAAAACGACCGAAAAACGCTGCTCAGGATCCTCGCGCAGATCTCATAGCGGCCGTTTCGGGGAGGCCTTTTCAAGCTTCAGCTCAGAGCGTGAGAATTTGATAGGGGTCCTGAGACCAGGGACCCCCTCGGGCGCGATCTGCAAACCCCGAGCGATGATCTGCGGGTCAGACAAAGCCTCTTCAACGGAATTGATCGGCCCGCCGGGGACGACGGCCTGTTCGAGGGCGTCGAGAATATCACGTTTGGTCCAGTCCAGAAGCTTCTCTTGAATGACGCCCGCGATCTGATCGCGGTTTGCAACGCGTGCCGGATTCGTCGCGTAGTCGGGATCTTCTGCCAAGCCATCCAAACCAAGCACATCGCACAGCGCCGCGAACTGACGGTCGTTTCCGCAGGCGATGATGATATGGCCATCGCTGACTGCAAACGTCTGGTATGGAACGATATTCGGATGCGAATTGCCAAGACGCTTTGGTGACGTTCCGGACGCAAGATAGTTCATGGCCTGATTGGCCAGAAGCGTTGTCATGCAATCCATCAACGAGATGTCGATATGTTGCCCACGCCCTGTCTTGGCCCGGTCCGCCAGTGCCGCTTGAATGCCAATCACACCATAAAGACCGGACGATAGATCCGCGAGCGCCATGCCGACTTTCTGCGGCTCGCCGTCGGCGGCACCCGTGACGTCCATCAACCCTGACATGCCTTGGATCAAGAAGTCATATCCGGAACGTGACGCTTTTGGACCGTCCTGCCCGAACCCTGTGACAGAGCAATAGACAAGACCGGGATTTCGTTCTGCCAGCGACGGATAGTCCAATCCGAACTTCTTGAGGCCACCGACTTTGAAGTTCTCGATGACAACATCTGCATCGTCGATCAGCCCTTTGACATGATCCAACTGGCTGGGATCGCGAAAGTCTATCGCGATCGAGGTTTTGCCCCGGTTGGCGCAATGGAAATATGCCGCCGACCGATCGCCTTCCCGTTCAACAAATGGCGGCCCCCACGTTCGTGTGTCGTCACCGGCAGGGCTTTCAACCTTGATGACCTCTGCGCCGAGGTCGGCCAGTGTTTGACCGATCCATGGTCCAGCCAGGATGCGAGCAAGCTCCACGACCTTCAGGCCGGACAGCGGGTGTTTCGTCATAGAACACGCTCCGGCAGGCGCTGCGCGGGCGGCGTGTTGCGGCTGCGTTCGGACCGAACAATGCCGTCGATCACAGTCATTCCGACACCCGGCAGATTGCCAAGCTGAATGGATTCCAGCATCGTTTTCCCAGGCGCATGCTGGGCCTGATCCAAGAGAACAAAGTCAGCGCAAAGCCCCTTTTCGATCATGCCGGTGTCAAGCTTCCGCTGCCGCGCAGTGTTGCCCGTCCCGAAGCAGAATGCGATCTCGGCCGGGACGTTGCCAAAAGCCGAAAGCATCGCGATCATGCGCAAGATCCCCAAGGGTTGCACACCGGATCCAGCTGGGCCATCCGTGCCCAGGATCACCTGGTCGAGCTTGTCCAGTTCCCGCGCCGTGTTGACCGTCAACACGGCCGCACGTTCGTTGCCGTTGTGGACGATCTCAAACGCGGATTTGCAGGTCTCGCACAGGCAGATGATCTGGTCATCCGGCAGTGCGGAATGCCCGCCATTGATGTGACCAATGACATCGGTGCCGGTCTCAATGACCATATCGGCATCGATCAGCCCCGAACCCGGGATCGACGGTCCGCCAGTGTGGATCGTACTTTGCATGCCGTATTTCCGCGCCCAGCTGACCATCTGTTGCGCGGTCTTTCCGTCCTTAACGGTACCAAGCCCAACCTCGCCCAGAAGCGTGACTCCAGCATCGGCCATTTCCTTGAAGTCTTCCTCGACCATTCCCTTTTCAATGACAGGCGCACCAGCATGAACTTTCATGCCCGAAGGACGAAAATTTTCATACCAGCGCTGGGCTGCGATCGACATGGCTTTCAGTCCGACAATGTCCTTCGGACGACCCGGCATATGTACTTCGCCGGCTGAAATTAGCGTGGTAACTCCGCCGTGTAAGGTACTGTCAATCCAGTGCAATTGCTGTTGCCGCGGCGTGTAGTCCCCGACAACGGGGTGAATATGGCTGTCGATCAGACCCGGCGCCAAAGTCACACCATGCGCATCGATTTCACCCGTCGCACCTTCGCAATCCAGATCCGATTCACGCCCCCACCCAGAGATCTTGCCATCAATGGCTATCAGGCAATCACCGTCCAGAATTGGGTCTTCCATCTTGCCGGACAGGATCTGTCCAATGTTCCTGATGACAAGTTTTTCCATAAGATGATGCCTCGTTCCGCCAATCTCATTGGCATACGAACATCTGTCGGGATTTTCGTCCAGCCCCGGCAGGCGTGTGAGCGAAAACAACCGATCAATAAATCGTTTGACAACGAACGAGTTTCGACGCCTCCTTTGGGAATGCAACTGGCTGTTTGGAAGTCCCGATGACAACCTTTGTGCGAAACGCATGGTATGTTGCGGGTTGGTCGAAAGACTTTGGCGACGCGCTGCGCTCGATCGAGATCGTTGGTCAGCAGCTTGTCGTGTTTCGCGCCTCAACTGGCGAATTGAAAGTTCTGGAAGACCGCTGCCCTCACCGCCTCTTGCCACTATCGAAAGGCAAGCGCATTGGGGACACGATCCAGTGCGGCTATCACGGAATGACCTTCGACGGGTCTGGCACCTGCGTTCGTGTGCCCGGGCAGGACAACACCCCCAAAAGCGCATATGTGGA
>CAZMKY010000274.1:0-12933 GCA_964566835.1 uncultured Rhodobacterales bacterium | reverse complement strand
GCCCATCTGGTCGTTGACGATGTAGTCGAACGTGTCGACGCCAAAGAAGTCCTCCGGTGCGGTATAGGTCAGAACGCCGCCAGTCATCGTAACTGTGCCACCGTTCGCAGACGCAATTTCCGCCGCAGCGAGTTCGACGATCAGGTCGTCCGGGATCGGATAGATGTCGACGTCTGTGTCGTTCTCCAGAAGATCGCCCGCTTGGATTTCAAGCTCTGCGCCTGACGCGATTTCATATCCGCCGTCGTCGCCCGCAATGGGATCGTCGTTCACACCGGTGATTGCAATTGTAACCGTCTCGGTGTCGGTACTTTGACCGTCGGTCACGGTGTACTCGAATTCATCGTAGATGACGGCGCCCGCCGCAAGACTCTCGAAACCGTTCGTTAGCAAGAACTGATCGGACGGAGCCAAGGCGTCGTATTCCAATTGGGTTGTCAAAACGCCGTCTGAGCCGCTCGTGTCCAGATAAAGGACGTTTGGGTAATCCGCGTCGTAAGTGAACTTCCCATTCGCCTTCATCTTGAAGAGCGGATTGAGAGGCAAGTCCGAGACGAAGGCGGCCAGCTTGTCGCCGTCCGCGTCAGTATCGTTGGTCAGCACACCCGTGCTGCCGAACCCCAGTGAGGCATTTTCCAATACCTCATAGGAATCCGAAAATGCATTCGGAGCCATATTCATGTTTTCTATCTCCACTAGGGACGCGCGGGTAAATCCACGTCATCCGATCCCGAGTGGTCGTTCGGCAGCTTGGGAAGGCACATCTTCTTCCCGACAAAACGGCACTGCACTCACATCAATAAAATTGCACTTTCAAAGAAATCGTAAGGGCGCTTGGCAAGCGCCGTCTCCACCGAATTTCCCCTCACCCATCCTGCACGGTTCTTCTTAAATCATCCGTTTGCAGGACTACGAAATTGCATGCCCGATCCGCAAAAATTCACACGCGAGCCAAGGCTGAGCATAACACAGTTTGCGACCTACAGGGGGGGAGGGTTTCCGGAAAATTCACGGAAACAACAGGAAATCCGGGGGTCATATCGCGCCAAGGTTGAACCCAAGATATCTGGATCAACTCAAGATGGCGCTGGGCTGTTTTAGGTCTTTTGGGATTCGGTCGTGCCGTACATGCACAGGAACATGTCTACGGCACCGTCCAAAACGCGCTCAATTTCGGCATCGGTAAAGCTGTCGCGGAGGCCAAGCACCATCTGCATGTGCAGACCCGCCTTGCAGAGCTCCGGGAACTGGTCTGCCGCCAGTTCGATGTCGTCGATCTTCAGCTTGCCGTCGTCAACGGCACGGCTGAGGAACCGGATCAGCAGTTCACGCACCTGCGCCGGACCACTTTCGTAAAACTCTCGGCCGACTTCCGGGAAGCGCTGGCTTTCGCCGACGACGATCCGGTAGACCTGAAGTCCGACGGGCGACATGAAGAAGCGCACCATCTTGCCAGCGGTTTCGCGCATGACGTCGCGCACGTCGCCCGAGGCTTCGATGCGGGCCGCCGCATCTTCGGACTGCGACTTGCATTCGGCTTTCGCAACTTCGAGGAACAGAAGCCGCTTGTCGGGAAAGTAGGAATAAAGCGTAGCCTTTGACACGCCAGCAGCGCGCACGATGTCGTCCACGCTGGCACCTTCAAAGCCGTCACGCATGAAGACCGACCGGGCCCCTTCAAGGACCTGATCCCATTTGCGTCCGTGCTTGATCGTCGTGTGGGGAGCGTTCATCGCAACCTTTCCTCTCAGATCTTGAATATAAACTATCCAGTTCACTTTCTTCAAGAGGCGGGAGCCCACTTGAAGTCTTCGCACATTTAAATAGTTTAGAATTATTCTAATTGAAGGGGCCGATGATGATACCTGGCGTCACATCCCGCATGCGATTTTCTGATCTCGATGACCGCCAGATTCTTGCGTTGGCGATCTCGGCCGAAGAAGACGACGCCCGTATCTATCGAAGCTATGCAGAACATCTTCGTGGGGATTTTCCGGCGTCTGCGAAAGTCTTTGAAGGTATGGCAGCGGAAGAGGACACGCACCGGTCCCGCCTGATCGATCTGTTCCGGACGCGGTTTGGCGATACCATCCCGTTGATCAGGCGCGAGCATGTCTCGGGCTTCTATGCCCGTCGTCCAATCTGGCTGGTCGACAATCTGGGCATTGAACGTATCCGGGATGAGGCTGCGATCATGGAACGCGATGCCCGCGTCTTCTATGAACGTGCGGCGCAACGGACGACCGATGCCGCAACTCGGAAACTTCTGGGGGACTTGGCCGCGGCAGAGGCGGGCCACGGAGAGTTGGCCGATCAGTTGGCGGCGGAGCATCTGGGCGAAGACGAACGCGATGAAGAAAGCCGAACCGCGCGGCGACAGTTCATCCTCACATGGGTGCAGCCCGGTCTGGCAGGCCTGATGGATGGGTCGGTATCGACGCTTGCCCCGATCTTTGCCGCGGCATTCGCAACGGGCGACACGTGGAACACCTTTCTGATCGGTCTGGCCGCATCCGTAGGTGCCGGTATCTCCATGGGTTTCACAGAAGCCGCGTCTGACGATGGTCAGATTTCGGGCCGGGGGTCGCCTCTAAAGCGGGGTATCGCATCCGGTGTGATGACAACCGTGGGTGGGCTTGGGCATGCGCTTCCATACCTTATTCCCGATTTCTGGACGGCGACGACGATTGCAATCCTTGTCGTCTTCGTCGAGCTCTGGGCGATCGCGTGGATCCAGAACCGCTTCATGGAAACACCGTTCTTCCGTGCGGCGCTGCAAGTCGTCCTTGGCGGGGCCTTGGTTCTGGCGGCAGGCATCCTGATCGGCTCTGGCTAGCGTCTGGCCGCCAAGAAACAGGTGTTCGCCAGATAAGGCCGTGCTAGGTCAGGCGACATGATCGAGATCTTCCTGAAGACGCTGCCCTTTTTCGCCATTATCGGCTTGGGCTTTGGGGCCGGGCGCACCGGGTTCTTCACGGAAGAGGCAACGGCGTGGCTGACCAAATTCGTCTTCTACTTTGCGCTGTCCGCCATGCTGTTTCGCTTCACCGCGACACTGGAGCTTGAGGCCGCCTTGGACTGGACGTTCATGGGGGCTTATCTGGCGGCCACTTTGGTTGTCTACCTTGTGATGACGGGGCTGTCCTATGCGCGGGGGCGAACAACGGCAGAGGTTGCGGTGGAGGCGCAGTGTGCGGTCATCGGCAACGTAGGATTTCTGGGTATTCCGATGCTGGCCTTGCTGCTTGGGCCGGCAGCGCTGGGACCGGTCATCTTGGTTCTGGCGGTCGATCTCATCGTTTTTGGCAGCCTGATTGTCATCCTGATTACCGGATCGCGCGATGGTCGCGTGTCCCCGGCGGTACTGATGACCGTCGGACGTGGGCTTCTGGCCAACCCGATGATCGTCTCGATCGCGCTTGGCTTTGGCTGGTCTGCCTTGTCCTTGCCCATTCCGGGTCCGCTGGACGAATTCCTGACGCTTCTGGGTGCTGCGGCGACGCCGGGGGCGCTTTTTGCGATCGGCGCCTCCTTGGCTGGAAAAGCTGCCACCCGGATGAGCGATGCGGCCCTTTTGTCGGTCTTCAAGCTGGTGCTGCATCCCGCCGCCGTTGCCGTGGCTGCGCTTTGGGTCTTTCCGGTCGATCCCTTTGCGGCGGGCGTCATGATTGCGTCTGCCGCCTTGCCCGTTGCGGGCAACGTCTACATTCTGGCGCAGCACTACAACGTCGCGCCAGGACGCGTGTCGGCGTCGATCCTGATATCGACGGCCGTTTCCGTCTTGAGCGTTTCGCTGGTGATCGCTTGGGTCAGTCAGCTTTGAGGAGAGCATGATGGAGATTTCAGCCGACAATCGCAGCTTCGGAGGTCGTCAGATCGTCGCCACGCATGCCTCTGGGGCGACGGGGACGGATATGACCTTTGGGCTTTACCTGCCACCCGCCGCAGAAGATGGGCCGGTGCCGCTTCTTTGGTTTCTCTCTGGCCTCACCTGCACACATGAGAACGCGATGGTGAAAGCCGGTGCGCAAGCCCATGCTGCCAAGGCCGGCATTGCGGTGGTGTTCCCGGATACATCGCCGCGCGGTGAGGATGTGGCCAATGACGAGGCTTACGATCTGGGACAGGGGGCGGGGTTTTACGTCGATGCCACCGAGACGCCGTGGGCCCCGCACTTCAAGATGCAGTCTTATATTCTGGAGGACCTGAGCCGCGTTCTTTTCAGTGAGTTCCCGCTTGATGAAAAACGACAAGGCATCACCGGGCATTCGATGGGCGGGCACGGTGCGTTGACGCTTGCCGCCAAATCGCCAGGGCGGTTCCGGTCCGTTTCTGCCTTCTCACCCATTTGCCACCCAACGGGCAGCGATTGGGGAACGAAGCAGTTCGAAGCGTACTTTGGATCGGTCAGCGCCGGCGAGGCGCATGATGCAACGCTTCTGATTAATGCGGTCGGTCTGGACGCGCCATTGCTGGTGGACACGGGCACGGATGACCAGTTTGGCGACCTGCTCCGAACCGAAGATCTGGCTGCGGCCGTGACCGCCCGCCGCTTGCCCGCGACGATCCGGATGCAAGGGGGCTATGATCACAGTTACTTCTTCGTCTCGACGTTCATGGGCGATCACGTGGCGTTTCATGCGGAGCACATGGGGTGATCTACGTCGATGCCGACGCCTGCCCCGTGAAGGCCGAGGTCGAGAAGGTCGCCACGCGGCACCGGATTGAGGTTCGGATGGTGTGCGACGGAGGCCTGCGCCCGTCGCAAAATCCCTTGGTCCAGATGGTCTATGTCACCGAAGGTCTTGATGCGGCTGACAACTGGATCGCCGAGACGGCAGGGGCGGGCGATATTGTCGTGACATCGGATATCCCGCTGGCCGACCGGGCCATCGCCACGGGTGCCAAGGTTCTGACGTTTGACGGCGAAGAACTGGACGAACGTAGCATCGTGGCCAAGCTGGCACGCCGGAACGCAGCCGACGCGATGCGATCCGAAAATCCGTTGGAGATGCAGACCCGCAGCTCGCGGGCGAAACCGCTGGACAAGGGACGGTTTTCAAACACGCTGGAGCGGCTGGTCCGTCAGGTTGGGAGGACGCCATGAGCGTTGAAGCGGTTGTCTTTGACATCGGGAACGTGCTGATCGAGTGGCAGCCAGAACGACACTACGACGCCAAGTTCGGCGAAGCCCGCCGCCGCGCGATGTTCGATGCCATCGACATGCACGAGGTCAACGACCGGGTGGACCGCGGCGCGGATTTCAAAGCGACGATCTATGGTGCTGCCGAGGCCGCGCCGGAATTCGCCGCAGAGATCCGCGACTGGCACGATGCGTGGCTGTCATTGGCCGGCCCGGCGATACAGCATTCGGTCACGCTTCTTCGCGCCCTCCGCGCGAAAGGGATCCCATGCTTTGCCTTGTCGAATTTCGGGATCGGCACGTTCGAGATCGCAGAAGTCGAATGGCCGTTTCTGACTGACTTCGACCGGCGCTACATCTCGGGCTACATGGGGCAAGTGAAGCCCGAGACCCCGATTTACGAGATGTTGGAGGCCGATTGCGGCGTATCGCCGAAAGGGCTTTTGTTTGCAGATGACAGGGCCGACAACATTGAAGCTGCGGCTGCCCGAGGCTGGCAGACCCACCTTTTCGACGGACCAGAGGGCTGGGCCAGACGGCTGGTGGCGGAAGGTTTGCTGACAACCGAGGAGGCGTTGCCATGACCATTCCAATGATTGACTTCGAAAGTGGAGAGGCCGTTTGCGATTGGTTGGAGCTGACCGACGCCTTGGCGGCCGGGCATGATTTGCCGAAGGCAGAGATCGGCGACACCTTCCTTTATCGCGATCCCGATACGCTCCTCTCTCGATCAGCTTGGATCGACGGGATGGGTCTTGCCGTGAAGTCGGCCACGGTGTTTCCGGGAAACAGCGCCAAGGGCAAGCCGATGGTCGGCGGCGCCGTTTCGATCTTCTCGGACAGTGACGGCGCGTTGGAGGCCATTCTGGATTTCCGCCTCGTGACAAAGTGGAAGACAGCGGGTGACAGCCTGCTGGGCGCGCGAAAACTGGCACGCCCGGACAGCCAGACCATCCTGATCGTCGGCGCTGGCACTGTGGGGCACAGCCTGCACGCTGCATATGGCGCGCTTTTTCCCAAGGCAGATTTCCTGATCTGGAACCGATCCGCGGAAGGGGCCGCGCGCTTTGCGACCGAGACCGGTGCGACAGTGGTCTCGGATCTGGAAGCCGCCGTCCGACAAGCCGACATCGTGACGACGGCAACAATGACCACGGCGCCGATCATCGATGGAAATTGGCTGAAGCCCGGCACCCATCTGGATATGATCGGGGCTTACCGCCCGGATATGCGCGAGGCGAATGACACGGCCCTCACCCGGGGTCGCATCTTCGTCGACAGCCGCGCGACCACACTGGATCATATCGGCGAACTGAAAGACCCGATTGCCCGCGGAGTTATCAGCGCGGATGATGTCGTGGCGGACTACTACGATCTGTCGTCGTTCACGCGCGAAGAGGACGACATCACGGTCTTCAAGAATGGTGGCGGTGCGCATCTGGACTTGATGACGGCGCGCTACATTCTGGACCGCTGGCAGCGAGGCCAATGACCGAAACCGCAAACCTCAGCGCGGGGCGCACGGCTTATGAATGGTTCGGCCCGCAGGGTGGACCCGTTGCCGTCTGCATCCACGGGCTGACGACGCCGTCCTACATCTTTGCGGGCACCGCGCGCTCCATGGCGTCCTTGGGATACCGGACGCTGACATACGACCTTTGGGGGCGCGGCGGTTCTGATCGCCCATCCGGACGCCAGACGCCCGAGTATTTTCTGGATCAGCTTCAAGATCTGCTGGGACATGAAGGGATCAACGGTCCGGTCACGTTGATCGGCTATTCCATGGGGGCCGTGCTGGCGGCGCGCTACGCGGTAGAGGCAGCATTTCAACCGAGGGCGCTTATCCTCTTGGCACCCGCAGGGTTCGAACCGCAGCCAAGATCCCGGGCGGCCACATTGATGAAGGCGCCGGTCATTGGCGATCTGTGGTCCCGGATTGCGGGCCGTGCGGCCCTTCGACGTGCTGCCGAAGCGGCGCGGGGACAGGCGACGCTTGTCCCTGACCTTGTCGATCGGCAGATCCGCGAATGCGATCGACCCGGCTATCCCGCTTCGGTTCTCTCGTCGCTCAGGCACACGCTGACCAAGCCCGCGGACGATGATCACCGCGCATTGGCGCGTATGGGGGTGCCCTTGCTTGCCATCTGGGGTGACGATGATCCGGTTATTGGAAAGACGGCCATTGGTCGGCTGGCGCAACTGAATCCGGCGGCCCATCATGTGCAGATCGCCGGGGCCGGTCATGCGCTGCCTCAGACCCATCCGCGCGAGGTGGCAGAAGCCATTCGTGCCTTCGTCTGAGGCTCGTGCCCCAAACGTTGCAAGAACTAAGGCATGCCGCATCTTTCCTTATGTGATCCCTGAGCTTAGCAAGGACACATGAGCGGGACGATCACAGAGGCTTATGAGGCGCTGGTGGCGGCGGGAACGATTGAGCCCGATCCCGCTCAGACCGCTGTTCTGCCGGAATTCGACAGGATCGCCGCCGCGTTGGAAACCGATTTGCCGCATGGGCTTCGCACCTTTTTCCGCCGTGCGCCCAAGGCCGAGCCTGTCAAAGGTCTCTACCTCTGGGGCGGGGTAGGACGCGGGAAATCCATGCTCATGGATCTGTTTTTTGACACTGTGAAGGTCTCGGGCAAACGCCGCGTCCATTTCCACGCTTTCATGCAGGAGGTACAGTCGGCCTTGCACGAGGTGCGAAAGACCGGTGTCGATGATGCGATCAAGCCAGTGGCCGAAGACATTGCCCGCGGCCTGCGCCTTTTGTGTTTCGACGAGATGCAGATCACCGATATCGCGGACGCGATGATTGTTGGCCGTCTGTTCCAGCATCTGTTCGACAAGGGCGTGACCGTGGTCACGACATCGAACCGCATCCCGAAGGATCTTTACAAGGATGGGCTGAACCGGAACCTGTTCTTGCCGTTCATCGCGCTTTTGGAGCGTCAGATGACCGTGCATGAGCTTACCAGCCCCCGCGATTATCGTCAGGATCGCCTGGCGGGAGAGCAGGTCTATTTTCACCCGGCAGACAAGGCCGCGCGCCAGAAGATCGCCGAGATCTGGAGCGATCTCACAGACGACAAGAGCGCACCTTTGGTGCTGCACGTTAAAGGGCGCGAGGTCACCATCCCGGCCTTTCGGAACGGTGTTGGACGTTCGACCTTTCACGCCCTGTGTGGCTTGCCGCTTGGCCCGGCGGATTACCTGGCGCTGGCCGACGCGGTCCGGGTTCTGGTCCTTGAAGACATCCCCAGTCTTTCAAGTGAGAACTACAATCAGGCCCGCCGCTTCGTGACGTTGATCGATGCGCTCTACGAGGCCCGCGTTAAGGTGATCGCCACGGCGGCGGCAGCGCCCGAGAACCTATATATCGAAGGCGAGGGCAGCTTTGAGTTCGAGCGCACGGCGAGCCGCCTGCGCGAGATGATGTCTGAAGGCTGGTCGCAGGGGTGAGATCGGCCAGAGGGGCGCTGCCCCTCCGGACCACCCCGGGATATTTCAGGACCGATGAAGGCCGTTAGCCGTTCTCGCGAAGAACCGCGCCAGCCAGATAAAGCGAGCCACAGATCAGAATGCGCGCATTCGGACTGTGCTTGGTGATTTCGGCAATCGCAGCTTCCACGCTTTCGGAGACTTGCGCCTCAATCCCGGCGGCGCGGGCGGCCTCTGCCGTCGCTTCTGCCGGGAACGTCGCGCCTTCACCCGGTATCGCAACCGCGTAAAGGCCGGACGTGGCATCCTTCAACGTGCTCATATACCCGCGGGCGTCCTTGGTCTTGAGCATGCCGCAGATCATGTAGGTTTCCCGCGGAGGAAGCCGAGACAAGGTTTCAGCCAGCGCGGCACCCGCCGCCGGGTTGTGTCCGCCGTCCAGCCAGAGTTCTGCCGGTCCGGCCTGATCCACCAGCGGACCGGTTTTCAGGCGCTGCATCCGGGCTGGCCAGAAGGCCGAGGTGACGGCGGCTTCCGCTGCGTCTTCGCCAAAGCCAAGTTCCCGAAGCGCGGCGATGGCCATGCCGGCATTGCCGACCTGATGTGCGCCAAGAAGGTTTGGTTTCGGCAGATCCAAAAGGCCGTTCTCGTCCTGAAAAATCATGCGGTCGCGTTCTTCGAAGCTCATCCAGTGCTGACCATGCGCAATCAAGGGCGCGCCGACGCGCTGGGCTTCCGCCTCGATCACGTCCATTGCTTCTTCATGCTGCGGGCCAACGATACAAGGCACGCCGCGTTTGAGGATGCCGGCCTTCTGGAAAGCGATTTCACCCAGCGTTTCACCAAGGAACTGCTCATGGTCCATGTCGATCGTCGTGATGATCGTCAGGCGCGGTGTGTCGATGACATTGGTTGCGTCATGGCGTCCACCAAGGCCGACCTCCAGCAGCGTCCAATCTGCCTTGGTTTTGGCGAAGGCGAGAAACGCTGCAACGGTCGTGATCTCGAAATACGTGATCGTCTCGCCACCATTGGCCTCATAGACCTCATCCAGGATCCCGGTCAGATCCGTTTCGCTGATGATGTTCCCTGCAACCCGGATCCTTTCGTGAAACCGGGCCAGATGCGGCGACGTATAGGCGTGGACACTTTGACCAGCGCCTTCGAGGCCGGCGCGGATCATGGCCTGGGTAGAGCCTTTGCCGTTCGTTCCGGCAACATGGACGACCGGCGGAAGCTTGAGGTGTGGATCGCCAACCGATGCCAAGCCACGCCACATCCGATCCAGCGTCAGATCAATGACCTTGGGGTGCAGCGACATCATCCGTTCAAGGATGACGTCCGACGTCGTGTGGTTCACGCCTTGGGCTCTCCGCTGTCGGCCGTGGCCTCGGGGGCAGGGGGCGGCGGCGTGGCCTCCGCCGGATCAGGCGAGGGCAAATCGCCCATAACCGCCGGGGACTGGCCCGTGAGCATCCGAATGATGGTCACAAGTTCGCCGCGCAGTGCACTGCGGTGCGTCACACGGTCGAGCATGCCGTGATCCAGCAAGTATTCGGCCCGCTGGAAGCCTTCCGGCAACTTTTCGCGGATCGTTTGTTCGATCACGCGCGGACCGGCAAAACAAATCAGCGCGTTCGGTTCAGCAATATGGACATCACCCAGCATTGCGTAGGAGGCCGTGACGCCACCGGTCGTGGGATGCGTCAGCACTACGATGTAGGGCAATCCAGCCTCTTTCAGCATCTCGACCGCGACCGTGGTGCGCGGCATCTGCATGAGGCTCAGGATGCCTTCCTGCATGCGCGCGCCGCCAGCGGCAGAGAACAGGATGAGGGGGCGTTGAAGTTCAATGGCACGTTCGGCTGCCGCGATGATGGCATTTCCGACAAACATGCCCATAGAACCGCCCATAAAGCTGAAGTCCTGCGCGGCGGCGACAACCGGGGTCCGTCCGATCTCGCCTTCGGCCACCAGCATCGCATCCGGCTCTCCGGTCGATTTCTGCGCCGCTTTCATCCGGTCCGGATAGCGTTTCTGGTCCCGGAATTGCAGCGGGTCCGCCAAGGGCTGTGGCACGGGAACTTCGACGTAAGTGCCGCCATCGAAAAGGTGGTGGAAGCGCTCGCGTGGCGTGATTGCCATGTGGTGCTGGCAATTGTTGCAGACGTTCAGATTGGTCGCCAATTCGCGGTGGAACAGCATGGTTCCGCATTCCGGGCACTTGGTCCAAAGATTCTCTGGGACTTCGCGACGCGAAAACAGGGAATTGATCTTCGGCCGAACATAGTTGGAGATCCAGTTCATGGGCGCCCGCTGCCTTTGTTTCGTTGCCGTTCAGTTAAGAGGTGTTCGCGGGAAATGCAATCAAACCTGCAATATGCGCCTGAGCGCGAACCACCCGAAGACGAGAAGAAAGAGCTCTCCCAGAATGGTGATTGGGTCGGGCAAAACGGTGATGTCGGCCAGTTGTAAACGAAGGGACAGACCGGAAAGCGCGCCGGGCGTTGCAAGGATCAGGATCGCAAGCGAGTTGTTGGCAAAGTGAAAGCCCCAAGCAGCCCCGATGGAACCCGTGCGCGCTGTCAGATCACCTGCAATGACGCCGAAAAGCGTGGCTGCGCCAACAGCAATGATCGCGGTGTCGCCTTGGATCTGTGGCGCAAAGTGCAACGCGCCGAACAGAATGGCTGGCCCCATCAGCCAGATCACCGGGCGTCTGAAGCGCGCCGCCAGCTGCGTTTGCAGATACCCACGAAATGCGATCTCCTCCGCTCCCGTCTGGATGAGCACGGCCAATAGAGACAGTGGCAGCAGGATCAGCCAATTCTGAAACGGCAGGCCCGCGCGTGTCTCCAGCGGCCAGAGCAGCACGGCCAGACCGAAGAGGACTGAGATCGTGACCGCCGCCGTTACAAAGTGACGAAGCACGGTCGCCGGGTGGCCGAAAAGACTGCGGAACGAACGCCCTTGGAGCAACCGGGCCGCTGCCCATGTCCCGAGGACCAGCCCGAGAAAGCTGAACAGGACCAAAAGCGTGGCTTCGGGCGTGACGGGCGACATCAACCCCATGATGCGCGGCGCGGCCTCTTCGGGCGAGAGGACCAGAATGAAGCCTCCCATAATTAGGGCAACGGCCAGAAACTGCCCGGACGCGGCCAGCATCAGGCCGATCAGAAGGCGCCAAAGCGCAGGGCGCGCGCGCGCGGCTTCTACAAGGTTTTCGTGACGGACATAGCTCATGCCGGACAGCTAGAGCCTTTTTCGCCGCTGACCTCAATTCTTCTCGTTTGGTAAAGGCCTGTTAACCAAACACGGTCTATCGCGAGAGGCATGCGGTTTCGGGTTTCAGCGGTGGCCTTTTCTTTGGCAGTGATCGGCCTGTGTGTGGCCGATGCAGGCGCGGCGCCGGATCATTCGCGCCGGCCGGATTGTGCAATGTCCGGCGCCTGCAGCAAGGATGACCGCGATCTCTTGATCTGTCGGGAGGATGGGCGGTGCCGCCTCGCGCCGCCCAACTGGATCGATGTCGTGGTCGAAAACGGCGGTGGTTCCACGCCTGGTGGTTTTGCGCCTGTCGAAGATCCCGATATGGCGGTGGTCAGCGTCCCGTCCGTGGGCGCAGGGCTGGGCGTGGCCGTTCTGATGCTTTTCGGTCTGCGAATAACAGCAAGGAAACGCCAAGAATTGTCCAAGGGCGCTTGCCGCGCCTGACCCAAGCGCCTAGACCACATTGGTCAGTCGATGGGACGATGGGAGGCCGCGCGATGCTGAAGAAAAAGTTCGATAAATCCAATCTGCCAAGCCGGCATGTGTCCGTCGGCCCGGAGCGGGCACCGCACCGGTCGTATTACTATGCGATGGGTATGAGCGAGGAAGAGATCGCGCAGCCATTTGTGGGCGTCGCGACCTGCTGGAACGAAGCGGCCCCTTGTAACATCGCGCTGAACCGTCAGGCACAGTCTGTGAAGCTGGGCGTAAAGGCTGCGTCTGGTACGCCGCGAGAGTTTACGACCATCACCGTGACCGACGGTATTGCCATGGGGCATGAGGGCATGCGCTCCAGCCTCGCCAGCCGAGAAGCCATCGCCGACACGGTCGAACTGACGATGCGTGGGCATTGCTATGACGCCTTGGTTGGTCTGGCAGGCTGTGACAAGTCGCTGCCCGGCATGATGATGGCCATGGTCCGCCTGAACGTCCCGTCGGTATTCATCTATGGCGGATCGATCCTCCCGGGCCGCGCGCCCAAGGGCGCAGATGTGCCCGAAGATTTCGCCGACCGCGATCTGACCGTTCAGGACATGTTCGAAGCCGTTGGCCGACAGCAGAACGGATCGCTCTCGGAAGAG
>CAZMKY010000273.1:0-11578 GCA_964566835.1 uncultured Rhodobacterales bacterium | reverse complement strand
GCCACGTCCGTGAGCTATGACCAGACCACTGATCAACTGCGGATCGAGGGCCCGATCGTTCTGACAGAACCGGGAGGTACTATTCTATTGGCCGATGCGGCGGCATTGTCTTCGGATTTGCGCGAAGGGATCCTCATCTCGGCCCGTCTTGTGTTGGAACGTCAGTTGCAACTGGCCGCTGCGGAAATCCGGCGTGCCGATCCACGCTATACCGAGTTGGACCGTGTCGTGGCTTCGTCCTGCGAAGTCTGCGCACAGAACCCTACGCCACTTTGGGAAATTCGGGCGCGCCGTGTGGTGCACGACCGCTTGGAACGCCAATTGTACTTCGACGGGGCCCAAATCCGCGTCGCGGGCGTCCCGATCTTTTACACGCCAAGGCTCAGGCTGCCCGATCCCACGCTAGAACGGGCGCAGGGTTTCTTGATCCCACAATTCCGCCAATCCAGCGAATTGGGCGTCGGCGTCAAAGTCCCCTATTTCGTGCCCATCGGGCGCCACGCCGACCTGACATTCACGCCATATCTTTCGGCGAAAACCGAAACGCTTGAGCTTCGGTATCGGCAGGAGTTGAGCTTCGGTTCCATTGTCGCTGACGCCGCCCTCACAAGTGACGATCTGGAAGGCAAGCGCGGGTACTTGTTCGGAGAAGCCACGGCATATCTGGCCAGAGGCTACTCTGCGACCCTGTCGCTCGAATTGGTGTCAGACCCCGGCTACCTGTTCGTCTATGGCTACTCTGAAGCAGACAGACTGGAAAACGAACTTCGTCTCGAACGCGTCCGGGAGAAAGACAGCTTCCTTGCAAGGATTGTCGAATTCCGCACCTTGCGCGATGCAGAGATCCCGATCCGGGATACACTGCCGGACACGTTGGGAGAGCTGATCTATACGCGCGAAATCCCAAGCCTTTCTTTTGGAGGCAAGACAGTGGCGCAGGTGCGCGCGGCTACACTGACCCGGAACTCGGGGACCGACGTTGACGGACGAGATGTCAGCCGTCTCGGCGCCGCGATTGATTGGCGCCGCCAGTGGATCTGGGGCAACGGCATGGTCTTCGCGACCGGGGCCGGGCTTTCAGCCGACGCATACACCATCGGCCAGGACAGCAACTTTGCCACCAATGTCAGCCGCATCGTCCCTCGGGGCGCAGCAGAACTCCGCTGGCCCTTGGCCCGTACCACAGCGTCTGGTGCGCAAGAAATCTTCGAGCCGATCATCCGGCTCGATGTCGCCGAAGTGCGTGGACCGCAGGTCCCGAATGAAGATAGCCGCACTGTAGAGTTTGACGAAGGCAACCTGTTCACGCCTTCGCGCTTTCCCGGCGTGGATGGCGTTGAAGACGGAACGCGCCTTGCGCTTGGGGCCAGTTGGCGACGCGTTGACCTTGCTGGCCGCGAAATCGATCTTTCGCTTGGTCGGCTTATCCGCCTTGATGGCGCATTGGGGTTCGGCGAGGGCACTGGCCTGACGGGCGATCGTTCAGAATGGCTTGCGTCTGTCCGCTACGACGACGGGGCAGGCTTTTCGATCTTCAATCGCTCGCTGTTCAGCGACGACTTCGAATTCACGCTGTCCGAGACCCGATTGAACTGGACTGCGGATCGGTTCTCAATTGGGTCGACCTACGTCTTTGCAGAACCCGAACCGGCCGAGGGACGCACCGAAAGACTGTCCGAACTCGCCTTCGATGGCGCGCTTGACCTAACCGATTTCTGGACCGCCCGGACCGATTTTCGCTACGACGTGACGGCCGGACGGGCCGCACGAACCGGGGTTTCGCTGGAATTCGCCAACGAATGCATCCTTTTAAGCCTTTCTCTCTCGCGTCGTTTCGCTTCCTCGACTAGTGTATCGCCAACGACGGATATCGGCTTGCGCGTTTCGTTGAACGGTGTGGGCGGATCATCAGACAGAAATCCGCGACGGATCAGTTGCAGAGGATAAGAGCAAGGAAGTTCGTGTTGCTTCAGTCTATGCGCATCATCTCATTCGTGTGTCTTGCCAGCCTGTTGGCTGCGCCCATGGCAATTGCACAATCGCCATTCTCGCCGGTTGTCAAAGTCGGCGACGGCGTCATCACCCGCTACCAGTTGGATCAGCGCGCGCTTTTCCTGTCGCTTTTGCGCGCGCCGGGAAACCCGCGCGAGCTGGCCAAAGAACAGCTGATCAACGAGGCAATCCAGATCGGCGCCGCCGCGGATGCGGGCTATGCCCCCTCGCCCGAGGCCGTGGCCGCGGGGCAAGCAGAATTTGCAGGCCGGGCGAATTTGACGGCAGAGGAATTCGTCGATGCCTTGGCTGCCAACGGTGTGGATGCCGCCACGTTCCGGGATTTCGTCGCGGCAGGTGTGGCGTGGCGTGATTTCCTCAGGAACGAATTCGGCGACAACATTCGCGCGTCGATTCCCGACGCCTTGGTTGATCGAACCTTTGCGCAGACAGGAACCGAGGGCGGCGCGCGCTTCCTGTTGAGCGAAGTCCTGCTACCGACCGGCAGCGAAGAAACCCGGGCTGCCAGCGCAGCGCGTGCGGAAGAGATCGCTGCGCTCGACAATGAGACTGACTTTGCCGCCGCAGCGCGCCGGTTTTCGATCTCGCCCACGCGGGCCAATGGTGGTGAGCGGCCATGGGTCGGCGAAGAGGGGCTGCCGCCCGAAGTGTCGGGCATCATCGCTGCACTGGCTGTCGGACAAACCAGCCGTCCTGTCTTCATTGAAGGCACTGGAATCATTATCTACCACCTGCGCGACCGGGAAGACGTGGCCAGCGGAACGCCAGAGACACTGGATGTGGACTACGCGCTCTTCATCACGGGCCCCGACACGCCCGGCCCAAGTGCAATCCAATCCCGCATTGACCGCTGCGATGATCTATACGGCGTGGCTCAAGGCTTGCCCGAAAATCGTCTGATCCGCGAAACGCTGGCCATCGGCCAATTGCCTGCCGATGTTCGCGCAGCGATTGCCACGCTCGACATCAATGAGACGTCGCTTGCTGTCAGCCGCAATGGTCAGCCGACCGTTCTGATGCTCTGTGAGCGCAGCACGGCCGTCGAAAGCGATGTTGACCGGAACATCGTTGGAAACCGGTTGCTGAATGCCCGGCTTGGTGCCGTGGCTTCGAACCGTCTGGCCGAGCTCCGTGCGCGTACCACCATCATCGACCTCGAAGAATGACCCAGCCCATCGCCCTGACCTGTGGCGAACCAGCAGGCATTGGGTCAGAAATCGCAGTCAAAGCCTGGCACGCGCTTGGCGCAAAGGTTCCGTTTTTCTGGATCGGCGATCCGGCGCATTTGCCTGAAGGCACGAAGGTCACGATCATCGAAAACCCATCGCAGACCGCGGACGCCTGTCGGACCGGACTGCCTGTTCTACCCCACGCCTTTGTAGAACCCGCACTTCCCGGGCGCCCGACGCCCGCGAACGCGCAAGCCGTTGTCGATGTCATCCGGCGCGGCGTTGATCTGGTCACAAAAGGTCAGGCGTCAGCGCTCTGCACGCTGCCGATTAACAAGAAGGTCCTGATGGACCATGCCGACTTCCCCTTCCCCGGACACACAGAATTTCTGGCTCATCTCGCTGGTGTGCAGAACGTTGTCATGATGCTGGCGTCAGACGATCTGAAAGTTGTGCCTGCGACGATTCACATCGCGCTGAAGGACGTCCCGGAGGCACTTACCGCTGACAGCTTGGCAGAGACGATCCGCATCACCGCCAGCGAACTGAAATCGCGTTTCAGGGTTGAGAAACCGCGCATTGCCGTGGCGGGCCTGAACCCGCATGCGGGCGAGAATGGCGCAATGGGGCGCGAAGAAATCGAGGTCATCGCGCCGACTTTGGACCTTCTGCGGACAGAGGGGTTTGAAGTCGTTGGTCCGTTGTCGGCGGACACCATGTTTCACGCCGCTGCGCGTAAAAGCTACGACGCAGCCGTTGCGATGTATCACGATCAGGCCCTGATCCCGATCAAAACGCTTGCCTTCGACGAAGGTGTTAACGTGACGCTTGGATTGCCCTTCGTCAGAACGTCCCCTGACCACGGCACGGCATTCGACATCGCCGGCCAAGGCATGGCCGATCCGCGATCCCTGATCGCGGCCCTGAAACTTGCGGCCCGGATGGCATGAGCGCGATTGACGATCTTCCTCCGCTTCGAGAGGTCATCGGAGCGCACGGACTGTCTGCCCGGAAGTCGCTGGGCCAGAACTTTCTGCTGGATCTGAACCTGACAGCCAAGATCGCCCGTATGGCGGGCGATCTGAGCGAAGCCGACGTGCTAGAAATCGGTCCCGGTCCCGGGGGACTGACACGCGGGCTTTTGGCGGAAGGCGCCAGAAGGGTTCTGGCCATCGAGAAAGACGCGCGCTGCATCCCTGCCCTGGCCGAGATCCAAGCGGCCTATCCCGGGCGATTGAGTGTTCTTGAAGCCGACGCGTTAGAGATTGACCCCACCGAACATCTGACCCGCCCTATCAAGATCGCGGCCAATTTGCCTTACAACGTTGGAACCGAACTGCTGACGCGCTGGCTTGATCCGGAAGACGCGCAGTGGCCGCCTTTCTGGCAGTCGCTGACTTTGATGTTCCAGCGCGAAGTGGCCGAACGGATCGTGGCGACACCTGGCTCCAAAGCCTATGGACGACTGGCCGTTTTGGCGCAGTGGCGGTGTCAGGCCAATATCGTCATGGATTTGCCGCCAGAAGCCTTCACGCCACCGCCCAAGGTCCGCTCTGCCGTGGTCCATCTGAAGGCACTGGCAGAGCCACGATACCCGGCAGACGCGCAGACGCTTTTCAGCGTGGTGAAGGCCGCCTTCGGACAGCGCCGGAAAATGCTGCGCGCAAGCCTGAAGGGATTGGCGCCGGACATCGAAGACCGACTGATTTCCGCTGGCATAGCCCCCACAGCGCGGGCAGAGACGATCGATCTTGAGGGCTTCTGTGCCCTGTCGCGACAGATGCAGAAGAGTTGAATGGGTTCCCGACCTCACATCGCTTTTCTGCACACGGCCGAGGTCCACGTCGCCACCTTCGACCGCCTTTTGTCCGAGGCTGGCGCGGAGGTCATGGTCACCCATGACGTCGCTCCGCACCTGCTGCAGAAGGCACGAGACCATGGCGTGGCTTCGGTTGAAACCGAAACGCTAAGGCGGCTTGCAGACTTTCCGCCAGCGGATCTGGTGATCTGCACATGCACGACGCTTGGTCCGCTGGTCGGGCGCATTGAAAGGGCTTCACCCCCTATCCTTCGGGTCGATGGACCAATGATGGCAGAAGCCGTGCGCCTTGGCGGCACGTCCTTGGTGGCACTGTGTTTGGAGAGCACAGAGGGCCCAACTTTGGATCTATTCCAAACCACGGCACAGCGGCTGAATTTACCAACGGTGCCTGAACTGCTTCTCTGCACCCACGCCTGGCCGCTTTTTGAAAGCGGTGATCTGGATGCCTTCGGACAGGCAATAGCTCTTGCCGTAGAAGACCGTCTTGACGGACGCGCAGACATTCGGAGTGTGGTTTTGGCCCAAGCCTCCATGCGGGCGGCTTTGCCCTATCTGAGCCATTTGGACGTACCTGTCCTGACATCGCCCGACCTTGCGGTCAGGCATGCATTGTCTCGCTTGGGAATTTTAGACTGAACTGCCGCGCTTAAAGGCTACTCGGCTGCATCCGTCTGTGGCGCCTCATCTTGCACCGGTGCCTTGCGCCGGGTTCTGCGCGGGCGTTGCGGCTTTTCTTCCGGCGTGTCGACCAGCGTGCTGGACGCATCGCCTTGCACATCAATCACGTCATCACCGCGTTGATCAGTATTGCCGCCGTCTTGGCCGGAGCGCTGATCCGATTGCTGTGGCTGCGCGTCGCCCTGAGGCTGCTGGTTGCGATTGTCGTTCTGCTGACCACCGCCCTGCTGACCATTGTTCTGGTTATTATTCTGATTGTTCTGTTGATTCTGCTGCTGCTGTGCCTGCCGCTCGGCCTGTTCGCGCTGCGCTTCGGCCAGCATGCGCAAATAATGCTCTGCGTGCTGCTGAAAGTTCTCTGCGGCGACCCGGTCGTTGCTGAGTTGCGCATCACGGGCAAGTTGATTGTACTTGTCGATGATCTGCTGCGGCGTTCCGCGAACTTTACCCTCGGGGCCAGAACTGTCGAACACCCGGTTAACGACGTTACCCATGGAGCGGTTGCGGTTCGATTTCGACCGCGAACGTTTATTAGACGATCTCATGTAAGTCTCTGATCCAGCTTTGTGTCTGGTCGTTTCAGAACCGGTTTTCCCAAAACCAAAATGGCACCGATTCCGAAGATTGTGGCTTGATGGCGAGGGGGAGCTGCCGAAGCGCTCCCGCCGCCCGCCTTTATGGATGTAGAGAGCCACCCCTCGGCTGGCAAGCGTATTTTGCGCGAGAATGGGCAAAAAGCGGCTCAAAGTGGCTGTTTTTGGTTATTCTAGGAGAATATCGCGCGCGCTTGGACACATCTGTCGCGACCATCAAGATCCTTGGATATGCGAACATCCCTCAGGCCTGCTGCGATGAAGAGCTTACTGACGGCGTCCGCCTGCGTGTGCCCAATCTCCACGATCAATCGGCCACCGTCACGCAGGTGGTCCAACGCACCTTTCGCGATCTCGCGATATGCTGTGAGGCCGTCGGATTCGTCTGTCAACGCGATGCGCGGCTCCCAATCCCGAACCTCGGGCTGCAGTTCGTCCATCTCTTCCGCGGCTATATAGGGCGGGTTGGACACGATCAGATCATAGCTGCCGCCGACATCATCCCACCATTCCGACAGGGGCAGAACCAATCGGTCTGCAACACCGTGGCGCGTGGCGTTCTCGCCAGCGATCAAGACAGCTTCGGCCGAGATATCGGTCCCGACACCGATCGCCCCTGCCTGTTCGGCCAGGAGCGTGACGACAATGGCCCCTGTCCCCGTTCCCAGATCCAAGACGCGGGTAAACGGCTCTTCCAAGGCCAGATCGACAAGCAATTCTGTGTCGGGCCTCGGATCCAGCGTGTGTCCCGTCACGGTGAACCAGCGCCCGCGGAACCAGCGTCCACCAACCAACTGAGAAACGGGCCGCCGTCTCTCGCGCTCCTCGACAAGGTCCATGAAGAATTTTCGTCGGTCTTCTGGCAACGGATCATGCGCGACCAGCGTCAAACGTCCGACATCAATGCCCAGCGCGAAAGCCATCAGAAGTCGCGCATCGCGCATAGGGTCGTCGACACCTGCGGCCTTCAGGCGAAGCGCCGCGTCCCTCAGCGCCAATGCGATTGTCAGAGCCCTGCCTCCGCCAGTCGCGCGGCCTGATCTTCTGCCGTCAACGCATCGATGACCTCGTCCAGATCGCCAGCCATAACCTCACCCAGCTTGTAAAGCGTCAGACCAATCCGATGATCCGTCAGACGCCCTTGCGGGAAATTATACGTGCGGATTCGTTCCGACCGGTCGCCAGAGCCGACCTGAGCCTTGCGATCCGCCGCACGCTCTTCCGCCGCGCGCTGACGCTCCATGTCATAAAGCTTGGCGCGCAGGACCTGCATGGCAATGGCACGGTTCTGGTGCTGGGACTTCTCCGAGCTTGTCACGACGAGACCCGTAGGAATGTGCGTGATCCGAACGGCACTGTCTGTCGTGTTGACGTGTTGGCCGCCTGCGCCGCTGGCCCGCATCGTGTCGATCCGGATATCGGTGGCGGGAATGTCGATGTCGACTTCTTCTGCCTCGGGCAGAACCGCGACTGTCGCGGCCGAGGTATGGATGCGCCCGCCGGATTCCGTCGCTGGCACGCGCTGCACCCGGTGCACGCCGGATTCGAACTTCATGCGGGCAAAGACGCCTTCGCCCGAAATGTTGGCAACGACTTTCTGGATGCCACCAAGCTCGGTCTGGGTTTCCTCGACAATGCTGACGCGCCACCCTCGTCCTTCGGCATAGCGCTGATACATCCGAAACAGATCACCCGCGAAAAGAGCCGCCTCTTCACCGCCCGTGCCAGGTCGAATTTCCAGCAAGGCCGGACGCGCATCGGCAGCGTCCTTCGGCAAGAGCGCCAGTCGCAATGCGTGTTCTGCAGCTGGAATGGTGTCTTTCAGCTCGGCCAGTTCTTCTTCCGCCAGATCCTTCATCTCGGCATCGTCGAGCATGGCTTCCGCGTCGTCACGACGGGACAACATGTCCTTATAGGCGTCGATCTCCGCGACAACAGGCTTCAACTCGGAATATTCGCGCGCCAAGGCCGCAATCTCGCTGGCATCGGCACCACCGGCCATTTTCGCCTCGAGAAACTCAAAGCGTTCTGTGATTTGGGACAATGTCTCTAGTGGTACCATGAGTGTCGTCTTGCCGATGAACCGGGCGGCGTCAAGCATCAGACTTGGCAGGTTGGCCCGGCAGGTGGTATCCTTTCTCCTATGTGGAGAGCACTACCCTTTATACTGCTGGCCACGCCAGCCATCGCTGATGTGACAAGCCCTTCGGGCAAAACGATCGAGTGCTATTGTACCGACACCCAAGGTTTGCGGGTTGAACTGGGCGAAAGCGTCTGCCTCTTTGTCGATGGTCGGGCGTTCATGGCGCAGTGCGATATGTCGCTCAACGTGCCGATCTGGCGTGATACGGGACAGGGATGTCTGTCCTCGTCACTGCCCCAGAGCTTCCCGAATTTGCCGGGTCCAGATCTCGACCCGCTTGGCGTTGACGTCCCAGTCGTACCCGGCGAAGCGCGCGCGGGATAGGACCTCAAGCCGCGTCCCCGCACCTTCGGGGCTGAACTCAAAGGTCATGTAATCGGGAAAACCTACGATCTTGGTGCGTGCGAGGTATGTCATGCGTCGCGGGTTCTCGGATTCCGCGACCAGTTTCACGCGACCCTTTCGGGCCGCAACGGCGCGAAGTGCGGCCTCAACAGCGCTTGGCGAAGCCTCAAAGTAAGGCGCGTCCTCACCCAGAAGCTGCACGCCGCGCCCTTCAGGCTTCGGTTCAGAGCCCGGGGCCACGTGATACCGATCTGCCTTGGCAGGGGCAAAACGCACCCAAGCCAGTGACACGAGGATCGCGCAGAGCACGAATAAGGCGATCAAACCAATAGTTTTCATGCCGCGGGATCTAGACGCCCGCGCCACGAGGTCCAGTGGTTACCTTGCGTGACGCGGGTATCCCCAGAGACAGATCAGTTCCAAGGCCACATGCGCCCCGGCAAGGGCCGTTATGCCCGCGTGATCGAAGGGTGGCGAAACCTCGACGACGTCACCTCCGACAAGGTTGATGCCCGCCAAGTCACGCAAAATGATCGATGCTGTGGCCGACGAAAGCCCACCCCAAACAGGTGTGCCGGTCCCGGGCGCAGCAGAGGGGTCAAGGCAGTCGATATCAAAGCTCAGATATGCGGGCCGATCAGACAGTATGTTCCTGATCTTCGCCGCCGTTTTCACCGGCCCTTCAAGATGCACTTCGCGTGCGTCGATGATCTGAATGCCGCGCGTGTCAGGGTTGGTGGTTCGGATACCAACCTGAACAGAGTGCTCGACATCAATAAGGCCTTCGGCAACGGCCTTCGTGAACATCGTGCCATGGTCAATGCGCGTGGCGCTGTCATCATCCCATGTGTCCGTGTGCGCATCGAATTGCAAAAGCGCCAGTGGTCCACCCTGCGCCTTGGCCTGTGCGCGCAAGATCGGCAGGCTGATGGAGTGGTCTCCGCCAAGGGTGATGGCCGCCGCACCTTGGGTCAGGATGCTAGAAACATGCGCCTCGATCGCCGCCGGCACGTTCGGGGTGTTGGCATAGTCGAAAGCCATATCGCCATAGTCCGCGATGGCAAGCTCCGTCATCGGGTCAAAAGGCCAGCCATACGGTGGATCAAACGGCAGCAAGCTTGAGGCTTCACGAATGGCACGCGGCCCCAGCCGTGTCCCCGGACGGTTCGTGACAGCCTGATCGAAAGGAACGCCTGTCACGGCGATGTCGGCGCCGGTGAGATCCTTGGTGTATTTCCGGCGCAGAAAGGACGTCGCTCCCGAGAAAACATTCTCAAAGGCCAAGCCTTTCAGATCGTCCCGTGTGAAGGCGAGATCGACTTCTTTCGCCGCGTCTTCAAGTCCCATCAGGCAATCCTCACGCCATCTCTTACCAGTCCGTCCGTCACCTTATCGATGGCAGCGCCAAGTGTCTCTACGATGAAGTCCACATTGCCCTTCGACAGGATCAAAGGCGGCGACATGACGTTGTTGGCCCCCATCGGTCTGACCATCAGCCCAAGGCGTTCAGCGGCATCAGATATGCGGCGGGCGATATCAACGTCTTCGTCGAAGTGGCGCATGGTTGCCTTGTCGGCAACATTCTCGACGCAGGCGATCAAGCCAACGCCGCGCGTCTCTCCGACAATTGGCTTCTCGGAGAGCGAGGCCAGCGCCGTCTGGAAGTAGCGCCCGACCTCGGCAGCATTGGCCAGCAGCCCTTCCCGCTCCATGATCTCGATATTCTTGAGCGACGCGGCACAGGCGACCGGATGACCGGAGTACGTGAAGCCCGACGTAAACCAACGGTCCTTGTCAGACGCCATCGCCTGCCAGATCTGGTCCGAGAAGATCACAGCGCCGATGGGCTGATATCCGGAACTCAAGCCCTTGGCGCAGCAAATCACGTCTGGCTTGGCGCCGTAGAATGCGTCTGCCGCGAACCATTCACCCAAACGACCGAAGCCTGTGACGACCTCGTCAGCGACAAACAGAATGTCGTGCTTGCGACAAATTTCGACCATGCGGCGAAGATAGCCGTCCGGTGGGATGATGACGCCGCCGGACGCTTGAACGGGCTCGGCAAAAAAGGCTGCGATATTGTCAGCCCCGATGCGCTGGATCGTGTCTTCCAACTCTTTCAGACACGTTGCCAGAACGACGTTCGGATCATCGCCGGGGCGTACACGCGGCGCGCTGAGGTGGGTGATCCCGTCCTGAATATACGTGAACTCCTCCGCCCGGTCGCCGTCGCGCATCCCGATCGACATCGAAGCAAAGGTAGAGCCGTGATAGCTGTGCTTCCGGCTGAGGATGTGGCGCTTCTTCGGGCGACCCATCGCGGCCTGAGCGAAATGGACAAGGCGGTAGGCACTGTCTACGGCAGTGGAGCCACCGGTCGTGAAGTGAACGCGCGACAGCCCATCGGGTGCAATCTCAGCGAGCTTTGCGGCAAGCATGGCGGCCGGGTCATTCGTTATGTCAACGAATGTATTCGCGAAAGCCAGACGTTGCGCCTGTTCAGCGATCGCATTTGCCATCTCTGCCCGCCCCAATCCGATATTGGTGCACCAGAGCCCACCAACCGCGTCGAAATACTTTCGTCCTTCCGCATCCCAGAGGTGACATCCCTCGCCCCGGCTCATCACCATTGGGCCTTCGCGCTCAAAGCTGTCGAAATGAGCCCAGGGATGCAGCGCGTGGGCTTGGTCCATTTCTGCCAATGCCTCGGGTGACAGATTGTGCACGGCCTTGTTCATGCGTCGTCGCCCCCCAAAGGCTGGGCGCGCTCAACCAGTCGGGCGAAGAAACTTGCGCCTATGGGTGCAATGTCGTC
>CAZMKY010000272.1:0-1613 GCA_964566835.1 uncultured Rhodobacterales bacterium | reverse complement strand
CGTCGATCACTTCGAACACGCGATCTTCTTTCATCACGATCGCCTGGTGCGAGGTGTCTTCGCAGGCAGCAAAACAGCGGCCGCATTTGATGCAGAGATCCGGGTCGATCCGCGCTTTCGTCACGTAGTTCAGGTTGAGATACTGCCAGTCCGTCACGTTCGGCACAGCACGCCCCGTCACCTGATCAATGCTGGTATAACCCTTCTCGTCCATCCAGTCGCTGAGACCGCTGGTCAATTCCTTGATGATGCCAAAGCCGTAGACCATGGCGGCCGTGCAAACCTGAACGGACCCGGCGCCAAGCGACAGGAACTCTGCCGCATCACGCCACGTCGTCACGCCACCGATGCCCGAGATCGGCAATCCCGCCGTTTCAGGATCGCGTGCGATTTCGGCGACCATGTTGAGCGCAATCGGCTTCACGGCCGCACCGCAATAGCCGCCATGGCTGCCCTTGCCGTCAATCGACGGCTCCGGGCTCATCGTGTCGAGGTTGACGCTGGTAATCGACGAGATCGTGTTGATCAGGCTCACACCGTCGGCTCCGCCAGCATTGGCGGCCCGCGCCGGATAACGGATATCCGTGATATTGGGCGTCAGTTTCACCAGAACGGGCAGCTTGGTGTACATCTTGCACCATTCGGTGACCATCTGGATGTATTCCGGCACCTGCCCCACGGCCGATCCCATGCCGCGTTCGCTCATCCCGTGGGGGCAGCCAAAGTTCAGCTCGATCCCGTCGCAGCCGGTGTCTTCGACGCGCGGCAGGATGGCTTTCCACGCCTGTTCTTCGCAGGGCACCATGATGCTGACGATCACGGCACGGTCCGGAAAATCGCGCTTGATGCGAGCGATTTCATCAAGGTTGGTCTGTAGCGGGCGGTCGGTGATTAGTTCGATATTGTTGGTGCCCAGAACACGCCGATCCGCACCGTGGATCACGCCGTAGCGCGGGCCATTGACGTTGACGATGGGCGGGCCTTCTTCGCCGAGCGTCTTCCAGACGACACCGCCCCACCCGGCTTCGAAGGCCCGTCGGACGTTGTATTCCTTGTCGGTCGGCGGCGCGGAGGCCAGCCAGAACGGATTGGGGCTTTTGATCCCTACGAAATTTGTGCTGAGGTCGGCCATGAGGTCATTCCTTTCCGTCAGGGGCTAATCAGCGGCTGAGCGCTGTGTGCATGTCTTCGGCCGCGTCTCGGCCTTCTGCGACGGCGGTGACCGTCAGGTCGTCCCCGCCCGAGGCGCAATCGCCGCCCGCCCACACGCCATCAATCGACGTGCGCCCGGGGCCAGTGACACTGATCTTGGAGCCTGCGAGATCCAACTCACCCGGGGCACCATCCAGATGCTGACCAATGGCTTTCAGCACTTGGTCGGCCTTGAGCGTAAATGTCTCGTCCGACATCTGAAGCCCATCGGGGCCATCTGTCGTGTAGGCGAATTCGATTCCGGTGACGTGATCGCCACCGGTCAAACGCACGGGCGCAGCGCCCGTGATGATGCGTACGCCCTTCGAGGTTGCAAGTTGTAGTTCGAACTCGGAGGCTGACATGGCGGCTTGCCCGCGCCGATAGACGATTGTGACGTTCTCTGCGCCAAGAAGGCGCGA
>CAZMKY010000271.1:0-1758 GCA_964566835.1 uncultured Rhodobacterales bacterium | reverse complement strand
AGGTCTGAATTTGGCACTTCAACTTCGACACGGAACGTCCGAGTCACAGGGTCTGCAGAGCGAGAGATAAATGTAACGGTCCCGCGCACTTGTGAGTCGTCCGTCAGGCGTGCACCGGCGAGCGCGCCCAGTTCGACTTGTGTGACCTTATCTTCAGGTACAAAGCCGACTAATTTGATTGGATCAAGCTGGATGATTGTCGCGCATGGCGAACCCGGTTGCATGAGCGATCCAAGTTCTGCTGAATCTGTTTCTAGTAGGCCGGAAAAGGGTGCTTTGATTGCGAGCCGGTCAATCTCACGTTGGGCTGCGGCAACGCCGGCTTCCGCCGCTTGGATACCGGCATCAGCGCTTGCCAAACCGGTCATCGCTCGCTGGCGGCCTGCCTGCGCGGCTTCCAAAGCCGCCTCAGCGCTAATGACGCGAGTTTCGGAGGCGAAGCCGTCTTCTGACAACCGTTCCGCTGCGTTGAGGTTGATTTCAGCTTCGGCAATACGAGCGTCCGCCTCTGCGACCGCCGCTTCTGCCTCTGGAATCCGCCCGCGGGCTTCGACAAGTCTCGCCTCAGCTTCTGCTAGCGAAACAAGCCGAGTGCCTGGGTCCAATTGGCACATCGTGTCGCCAGCCGTGACCTGCGCGCCTTTTCGAAGTGGGTCAGAGATGACCAAGCCGGCTGTTTCAGCGGCAACCATAACTTGGCGCGCGGCTTCTGTTCGACCCCGAACGATGACGGCATTCTCAATGGGCTTTGCTTGCGATGCCAACGCCACGACACGAACGGCTTCTTGTGGTGCTTCGACCACATCAACCGTTTCGATTTCCGCAGCGGCCGAAGGCTCGACGGTTTCTTGTGCCGCAGGTCCAGTCTCTTGAGCGAACTCAAACAGACGATCCCTTTCAAATATGATGAAATATAGCGCAGCTGTAACGAGTACTGCAGTGATGACGGGGACTATTTTCATTTTTCACCTAATTGGGTGCTATTTGATCTTGGGCATACTTATGGGCTTGTTACGCCGTTTAACATATCTCGGTTCAAAAAAAATCGAACTAAACCGATTAGTTCATTTTACGCGCTTCCGTTGCGTCATTCAAGCCATGATTTCTGCACTGCCGCATAGCAGATTTTTGCCCTTCATGCACAATGCCTTGGCATTTCGGCCAGCTTCGAGATATGACGACGAAGATCAAGAAGTAACCAGTAGGGACAGGCGTGAGCGATACTGACAGTTTTATCAATGAGGTGACAGAAGAGGTTCAGCGCGACAAGCTTTACGGCTACGTGCGTCGTTATGGTTGGTTAGCGGCAATTCTGATTGTTGGTTTGGTCGGTGGTGCTGCGTGGAATGAGTACAGCAAAGCGACCGCAAACTCTTTGGCCGAGGGCACGGGTGATGCCTTATTGGACGCATTAGAATTGGACGATATCGCTGAGCGTCCAAATGCTTTGCTGGACGTCAAAGGTGAAGGGGCAGCCTTAGCCGTGACAGCCTTGACGACGGCCGCCGCCCAGCAAGAAGCCGGTGATCTTCAAGGGGCTGCCGCCACTCTAAATGATCTCGCGTCTAACGGAGATGTTCCCTCTATCTACGCAGATCTAGCCGCGTTTAAACTCTCCTTGATTGATACTGGCGATGATGCTGCAAGACGATCTTTACTTGAAGGATTGGCGCGACCTGGGGCCCCATTCAATCTTTTGGCACAAGAACAGCTGGCCTATATGGACCTCGAAGCAGGCGATCAAACGGCTGCGGTTTC
>CAZMKY010000270.1:0-1832 GCA_964566835.1 uncultured Rhodobacterales bacterium | reverse complement strand
CTGACGCCGGGCGCCGCCCCTACCAGCTTTCGCCTAGGGGTCGGTCCCTGAGGGAAGCGATGCGCATCGCGAGGCGGGGTTTAGTCGGTGGAAGTTGCGTGCAGGTGAAGGGGGCGTACGGAGGGGTGGGGTGAGGCCATTCAGGTCGCCAAGATTGACCTCGCGCACCGCGCCTGAACCGAGGAGAGGGCGAGAAGCGCCCGCCCCGTAGGGGCGGTTCGGGCGCTGCCAAAGCTTTGTTTTGGCAATGGAGGCCTGTCGGCGGGTATGCAGGGCGGAGCAGGCTTGCAATGCACTAGGTGATCCAGTTAATAGCTTGCGCTCCAGCACTGGGAGGGAGAGTGCACATTCAGCATTGCGCGCCATGCCGTGGTTTGCATCTAAGGCGTCAATGAACTGAAACATTGGCCTCCAACCCGCCATTCGCCCGCATCACCCCCAAACCCCATTGCCAAACGCTTCGCTCCGGTGTAACCCCCGCCCGTCCTCAAAAAGGACACTCCAAGTGGGAGGCGCGGGCGTCGCGACGCTCTGACCGGACCACATCACACATAGCTGCCCGGGGCGCGTCCTGTGGCGGTGTTGAGAAAGGAGGCCAGTCATGGCCAAGAAAGTTGCTGGCACCATGAAGCTTCAGGTGCCTGCCGGACAAGCAAACCCATCCCCGCCGGTTGGTCCGGCCCTGGGTCAGCGCGGCATCAACATCATGGAATTCTGCAAGGCGTTCAACGCCAAGACGCAGGAGATGGAGCCCGGTGCGCCGTGCCCGACCGTGATCACCTACTACGTCGACAAATCCTTCACGATGGACATCAAGACGCCGCCAGCGTCGTACTATCTGAAGAAAGCCGCCAAGCTGAAGTCGGGTGCCAACAACCCGTCTCGTGAGACGGTCGGCTCGGTCACGACCGCGCAGCTGCGCGAGATCGCCGAAGCGAAGATGAAGGATCTGAACGCAAACGACGTCGAAGCCGCGATGCAAATCATCCTCGGCTCCGCCCGTTCGATGGGTATCGAGGTGAAAGGCTAAGTCATGGCAAAGCAAGGTAAGCGCATCAGCGCAGTCAAAGAAGCCGTCGCTGGCAAAGAGAACCTGAGCGTTGAAGAGGCCGTCAGCCTCGTCAAGGCAAACGCCACCGCCAAGTTCGACGAGACCGTTGAGGTTTCGCTGAACCTCGGCGTTGATCCGCGTCACGCTGACCAGATGGTGCGCGGCACGGTCAACCTGCCGAACGGCACGGGCAAGACGGTTCGCGTCGCTGTATTCGCACGTGGTCCGAAGGCTGATGAAGCCAAGGCCGCTGGCGCAGACATCGTCGGCGCAGAGGACCTGATGGAAACCGTTCAGGGCGGCACGATCGAGTTCGATCGCTGCATCGCCACCCCGGACATGATGCCGATCGTCGGCCGTCTGGGTAAGGTTCTTGGCCCACGCAACCTGATGCCGAACCCCAAGGTCGGCACGGTGACGATGGACGTCAAGGAAGCCGTTGAAGCCGCCAAGGGTGGTCAGGTTCAGTTCAAGGCCGAAAAAGCCGGTGTCGTGCACGCAGGTGTCGGCAAAGCCAGCTTTGACGAAAAGGCGCTGGTCGAAAACGTCCTGGCCTTCGTTGATGCCGTGAACAAGGCCAAGCCAACGGGCGCCAAAGGCACCTACATGAAGAAGGTCTCGCTGACCTCGACCATGGGTGCAGGCGTGTCTGTCGACGTTCTTTCGGCAACGGGCAACGCCGCAGGCTAATCCGCGGCAAAGATCAATTTGAAAAGGGGGCCGTTTGGCCCCCTTTTTTGTGCTTGTTCGTGGGTCAGCCCGCCTCGCTTGGACCGCCTTT
>CAZMKY010000269.1:0-3431 GCA_964566835.1 uncultured Rhodobacterales bacterium | reverse complement strand
CCTTGCGAAGCGCCACGTAGTCCCCGAACGCCAGAGCTGTGCCGTTTGGACCTGTCAGATAGGTTGCGCCATCGCCGCCCACGGCGGCCGCGGCCCGGTCATAGCTTTGGCGTGCCTCGGCGTTGATGGCCTGCACCCCGGACCAAAGCGCGGTGGCCAGCGCCAGCCCGAGGATCAGCGTCACGAATTGGACAGGCCGCCGTCGCCAGTGACCAAGAAGGGCAACCAGAACCGTGCGCGTCATGCCTTAAGCCGTCCGTGCGACAGATGCAGGCGGCGCGACATGCGGCTGGCCAGCTTGTCGGAATGGGTGACCATAAGGACGGCGGCGTCGGTCTCGGCGGCGAGTTCCACCAGCAAGTCCATGACGGCCGTGGCCGTGTCTTCGTCCAGATTTCCGGTCGGCTCATCAGCCAGAACCAGCGCTGGCCGTCCTGCCAAGGCACGCCCGATGGCCACGCGTTGTTGCTGCCCCCCTGACAGTGCTTCGGGATACTTGCTTTCATGGTCCTTAAGGCCAAGGCATTCCGTCAGGCGGGCGGTCCAAGCCGGGTCGTATTGTCCCGCAAGGCGGGCCTGAAAGGCGATGTTGCCCTGAACGGTCAGGGACGGGATCAGGTTGAACTGCTGAAAGACGATGCCCAGCGTTTCGCGCCGGATGGCCGCACGAGCCTTGTCGCCAAGACCGCTCAGCGGACGGTCGAGGATCGTCACCTCGCCCTGATCGGCCGGCTCCAACCCCGCGACGATATGCAAAAGGGTCGACTTGCCCGATCCGCTTTCTCCGGTCAGGGCAACGGTTTCGCCGCTGTCGATCCGGAACGAGACCCGGTCCAGCACGATGACGGGACCGGCGTCGCCGGGGAAGTGCTTGGTGATGTCATTGGCGATCAGCATAGGACGCCACTTATGCCGGATTTGACAAAGGGCGAGGTGCGATCAATCCACAGGCAGGCCGGATGGCACGCTCTCGGGTCGGCCAAGGGGACGCTTCAGGGCGGTCTGGCCCGTCAGGCTTTCCAAAAACGCCACGATTTCAGCCACTTCGGCATCGCTCATCGCGCGCGCTTCGATATCGACCGCGCGACGGTGGCGTTCGCCTTCGCGTGTGTCCAACGCAACAATGAAGTCGACCTTTTCAAGCCACGGGACCGAAGCGAGCTTGGCGTCTTCCGGCGTCCATGCATCCAGAGATCCGAGCGGATCAAGGTGATGACGCACGATGCCTTCGAGCGTTGCGTAGGCACCGTTGTGTCCATACGGGCCTGTCAGGGCGACATTCCTGAGCATTGGTGTACGGAAGCGGTAGGCATCTTCCAGCCGGTCGCTTTCGCCCATCCGACCAACATCCCGCGGCATTAGATCGAATTGGCGCGTCTTGCCCGGGCCGAACTGCGGCAGGGCAAGCGCGTGGAAAGACTGATCTGACATCAACGGCCCGGAGTGGCACGTCGCGCATCCGGCTTCGCCGTAGAAGAGTTGCATCCCTGCCATCGCAGCAGGCGAAAGCGCTGTCGTATCGCCGCCCAGATAGGCGTCAAAAGGGCTGTCGAAATTCATCCATTCCGTGCCCATGAACGCCGCCAGTGAGTTGACGATATGCGTAATCGTGATGTCGGCAGACGTGTCGATATCGTCGTGCGCATCAACGAACATGTCGGCATAGGCCGGGATTGCGCGAACGCGGTCCGCAACGATCGGCCAGACATTGTCGATTCGGTCATGGGTCGCGCCGCCAAGCTCGTTTTCCTCCGGATC
Organism: uncultured Rhodobacterales bacterium; assembly: GCA_964566835.1. Classification (GTDB taxonomy): domain Bacteria; phylum Pseudomonadota; class Alphaproteobacteria; order Rhodobacterales; family Rhodobacteraceae; genus CAZMKY01. Next base: position 1,673 of record CAZMKY010000269.1, on the reverse strand, counting down.
GCCCGCCATCTCGAAGCGGGCCGTCATCGGGAAGAGGGCCTGTGCAGCCAGCACACTATCGAGCCCTTCGGGCAGCCATTCCTGTGCCGGGGAATTGAAGCCGTTCCCGTAAAGATCCGAGACCTCCAACCGGCCATCATGGAACAGGACCGTGATGTCCTTGGCCGCGAGGTTCCAAAGCGGTGGCGCGTTCCGGGGAATACGCTTTCTGATCCGCGTGACGCCGTCGCCGGGCTTGCGATCCGGTCCCAGTCCAACGCCACCTTCACCGATTCCGAGGCTCAGACCATCACCGCCGCCCAAATCGTGATGGTGGCACGTGCCACACGAGATATTCCGGTTGCCCGACAGGATCTTGTCATAGAACAGTAACTGTCCGATCTTGGCCTTTGCAGGGTCGGTTTCGGGGAAATCGGCCTCTGACAAGGGGCGCGGCAAATCTGCGGCGGCCGCTGGCATCGCAAGGACGAGGAACAGGGTATGAAGAAACTGGCGCATGGCGTGATCGTGGCGATTTTTGCGACCCTTGCAAGCCCTGCCAGCGCGGATCTGGAAATTGCCCGCGATCTTATGGAAGCAGGGCAATTCGAGAAGGCCCGCGAAGAGCTTTGGCCCGCCGCGCGCAGCGGAAATGCCGAGGCCGAAGAGTTGATTGGCGTCATGTATGCACTGGGTCTGGGGGTCGAACAGGACTATGAACGCGCGTTCGAATGGTACCTGCGCTCGGCCATGAAAGGGCATCCCGGCGCACAGTCCGGCGTCGGCTGGTACTATGAAGTCGGTCTTGGAATGCCGGAGATCGATTTGGTGCGCGCCTACCTTTGGTATGCGCTTTCAACCGTTGGCGGTGACCCGGACGCGGCGATTTCAATCGAGGAGGTCATCAAGAAGATGACAGCCGAAGAAGTCGCGCGGGCGCAGGTCCTGCTCGATGACTATCTGCCGTGGATGTATCCGTTCCGGTGAGTGTGGGCGAGAGGCCAGCCTCTCGCGCTCTCCGGAGTATTTCTGGCCAGAAGAAAGTGAAAACGGGCCCGCTTTCGCGACGCCGTGATCGGATGTCCTGTCCGGGGCGGACGCCACCGGGTTGAAAGGCCGGTGCCGTGGTCGTCTGTCGCGGTCCGGGTGCCACCCCGTTCCACGTTGAGCTCGGTCACGCGGTATAGGGCGGGAGGTTGAGCGAGAGCTTAAGCCTGCGTGCGGTGGTCAGGGCCGCAAAGGAAACAGGGCGCCCGAAGGCGCCCTGAAACATGCGATCTGGCGTCGCGGCTTAGCGCGTTGCGTCGATTGCCGCGGTCACTTCGTCCACGGTCGAGGTCAGCGCGTTGAAGACGGTTTCGCCGCCATCGACGTTGGCCTTGAACCAGTCGTAGACCGGTGCCGCGGCGGCCTTGAAGGCTTCTTTCTGCTCAGGCGTCGGCACGTAGATGTCGCCGCCACCGGCTGCGAAGTCCTGGTAGGCCTGGATCGACTTACGCTTCGGCGAGGCGAAAGTCGCCTGCTGCAGCTGGCTGAACCCGTCGACCATCACACGGCGCAGGTCCTCGGGCATGGACATGAACTTTTCATTGTTCATGAACCACAGCGCGCCCATGTAGGCGTGACCATCCAGCGTGATGTACTGCAGGCCGGCATCGGGGAACTTCATGCCCATGATGTCGGTGATGCCGTTC
>CAZMKY010000268.1:0-2128 GCA_964566835.1 uncultured Rhodobacterales bacterium | reverse complement strand
CGTCGTGGGCGCGGGCCCCGGCGGGCTGGAAGCTGCCCGCGTCGCCGCTGAACGCGGCCACGACGTCACCGTGCTGGAAGCTCAACCGGATCCGGGTGGCCAGATCCGCTTGACCGCCCAAAGCCCCAGACGGCGCGAAATGATCGGCATCATCGACTGGCGCATGGCCCAATGTGCAGCAAGAGACGTCTCATTCCACTTCAACACCTGGGCCGAGGCCGACGACGTCACGGCGCTGGATCCCGATGTTGTCATTGTCGCCACGGGCGGCCTGCCCAATCTGGAGCTTTATGAAAGCGGACAAGACCAACCGCTTGTCACATCCACCTGGGATATCATCGCAGGCGACGTCGCGCCGGGTGAAAGCGTGCTGGTCTATGATGAAAGCGGCGATCACCCTGCCCTGCAAGCAGCCGAGATCGCGGCCCATGCCGGACGCCGGGTGGAGGTCATGACACCCGACCGCACCTTCGCGCCAGACATCATGGGAATGAACCTTGTTCCCTACATGCGCTCGCTACAGGACAAGGATGTCACTTTCACGGTGGCGCGTCGTCTCTTGGACGTGGTGCGCGACGGCAACCGGCTGAAAGCCATCATCGGCACCGACTACAGCGACCTCCAGACCGAACAGATCTATGATCAGGTCATCGTCAACTATGGCACGATGCCCTTGGCGGACCTCTACTTCGACTTGTGTCCATTGTCCTCGAACGGGGGCGAGGTCGACTACGAAGATCTGATCGCCGGGCGACCGCAACAGGTGATCCGTAACCCCGACGGGCGTTTTCAGCTGTTTCGCATTGGCGACGCGGTCAGCGCGCGCAATACGCACGCTGCCATTTACGACGCCCTTCGTCTGATGAAGGACCTTTAGTCCGCCAGTGCGGCGGCCAGCTTGTCGAAGGCCATACCCCAGCCACCGGCGCCGGGCGATCCGGCGGGCACACCGACATGGACCATGACCATGCGGGTCCTGCCATCTTCGTCAGACAGGTCGACAATCACATCCGTCACATCAGGATGGCCGGGCGGCATGCCCATCTGTTCTGCCGTGATGATGGTGCCATTCTCGTCGCACATGGATTCGGTATAGACCAAGCGGCGCGGCGCCTCGATTTCCTTGTAGACGCCTGTGAACCACATGCGCATCGGGCCTTTCGGCGTCTGCATTTCCATCGCGATCTTGCGTGTGCCGCCAACGGTCAGATCCATCTCGGCCACTGGGACACTGGCCCCCATGGGTCCGTACCACTTCTGAAACATCTCTGCCTCGGTCCACATGGCCCAAACGGTCTCCACTGGCGCATCGAACTCCCGCTCAATCCGCACCCACGCTGCTTCATCACTCATGTCCGAGGCTCCTTCATCGTCTCAAGTAGTTCTGTCATTGCATCAAATCGGGCATCCCAGATGGGACGGTACTGCTCGGCCCATGTCGAGATCTCCTTCAACGGCTCAGGGTTCAAGGCGCAGGGCCGGAACTGTGCGTCGCGCCCGCGCGTCACCAACCCCGCCCCTTCCAGAACCCGGATGTGTTTCGAAATCGCGGGCAGGCTCATGTCGAATGGCGCGGCAAGATCGTTCACGCTTTGCGCCCCGTCGACCAACCGCGCGAGGATGGCGCGGCGCGTCGGGTTGGCCAAGGCATGGAACGTTGCATCCAGTCGATCTGCATCAGTCATAAGCGCCACACTAAACCAACTCGTTAATTAATCAATCGGTTTAATTCAGCTTGACTTCTCACCCTCCTTCGCCGCGTCGTGATAGCGCAAACAGTCGGGCTGGAATGACGCTGCGCAACCTGTCATAAGGCGCGCAAAGATACGCCTCGCGCGGGCTGACCCGCGCCCAGTCAAGGAGACCTGAACATGGCAGTCAAAGTTGCAATCAACGGCTTCGGCAGAATTGGCCGCAACGTCTTGCGCGGCATCGTCGAGTCGGGACGCACCGACATTGAAGTCGTCGCGATCAACGACCTCGGCCCGGTTGAAACCAATGCCCACCTCCTGCGCTACGACAGCGTCCACGGCCGTTTTCCGGCAGAAGTGACGGTCGACGGCGACAACATTGTCATCAACGGCAAGTCCATCCGCGTGACGGCCGAACGTGACCCCAAGGCGCTGCC
>CAZMKY010000267.1:0-4986 GCA_964566835.1 uncultured Rhodobacterales bacterium | reverse complement strand
TGGAGCCCTGCGCAAACCACGGACATTCCTGGCTTGAAGCGACCAAAGCTGTCCTCGCGTGAGAGCATTCGGGCTTGGTGTCATAAATCGCCTTTTCAAAGGTGACGGACTGAAGGCCCGAAGCATCCGAAGTACGGCTGTTGCAAGTACCGGCTTCATCGGATCGAACGTGCTGCGACTGGCAGGCAATCTTGTTTTGACACGCCTGCTTTTTCCGGAGGCCTTCGGCCTTATGGCGTTGGTCCAAGTCGTGTTGGCTGGCTTGCAGATGTTCTCGGATTTGGGTGTCAGAACTTCCATCATTCAAGACGAACGGGGCGATGACCCAAGGTTTCTCGACACGGCGTGGACGTTCCAGATTGCCCGTGGAATCGTGCTTTGGCTTGCGACGGTCGCACTGGCCGAGCCCATCGCGAATTTCTACGATGCCCCGATGCTTGCGGATCTTCTGCCCGTGGCGGGTCTCTCCGTCCTGATCAGCGGCTTTGTCTCAACCAAGATCGCCAATCAGAACCGCCATCTTCGACTGGGCAAGCCGGTTTTGATTTCGTTGGCTGCAAGCGCGATTGGTCTCGTTGTAATGATCATTGCCGCGATGCTGACGGGATCTGTCTGGTCGCTGGTGGTAGGCACCTTGGTGACCGCCAGCATCAACACAATAGCCAGTCACCTTCTCCTCGATGGCCCCAGCAATCGGTTGCACTTCGAGAAGGCAGCCTTCCTCAAGATGTTTGGCTTCGGCAAGTACATCTTCCTCGCGACCTTGGCGGGCTTCTTGGCCAACAACGCCGATCGCGCAATTCTTGGGAAGTTTGTGCCGCTAGATATCCTTGCCTTCTACAATATCGCATTCTTCCTCGCGAACGTGCCCGCTAGTCTCATGCAAGCCGTAAACGACAAAGTTCTGTTTCCACTCTACCGAGCAAAGTCGCCCGGCAGCGATTCCAACCGACGCGCAGATCTGATGCGGGCAAGAGGACTTGCCATTGCTGGCGTCCTTCTCATGGCGGGGGTCGCAGCGCTGATAGGGGACTTGGCCGTTCGTATCTTGTACGATCCGCCCTTCGAACAAGCCGGACCGCTGATGGTCATACTGGCTGTCGCGCTCATGCCACGTATCATTTTTGGAAATTACTCGGCCTTCGCCTTGGCGGCCGGCCAGTCTGGCCGCTTCGCGATCTACGTTGCCGCTGTCGCCACGGTGAACACTGTCGCGATCTACCTTGGTGTCACCAACTTTGGGGTTGTCGGCGTGGCGCTTGCGCCGTTGGCCGCCGCTGTGTTGCTGTATCCGTTGACGGTCTGGCTTGTCAGACCTTTCGATGCCTGGATGCCCGTCTTGGACGCCGCGCTTTTCATCGCCGCGTTCGGCTTCGCGGCACTTGCGCTTTGGTTGAACTGGGATGCGCTTTCTACCGGCCTGACAACATTCCTGCCCTAGCGGCTACGACTTGTACTCGATCAGTCTCCGTCGCTGACCCGTCAAACGATGCCAAGTCTGTTCGAGAAGTCCCAAGGCTTCTGGAAATTTGGCCAGAAGCAGGAAGAACGCCTCTTTCCACTCGGTTCCTTTGAGCCTCTGTCGAACAATCTGCGCCGGGTAAAGCAATGCTATCAGAAACGCCATTGGTACGGAGACGAATGCACTGGCAAGCAACACCATTGGGATGGCGACGCCCCAGACCAACACTCGACGCACCTCCACCGATTTTGCGCGTTCAGGTGGGCGGCCGTGTCGCGTGTTCAGAAGTCCATATGCATAGCCGCCGCGACGCGCACGCGTCCACCACTGCCCGAATGTCAAAAGTCTGGCGTCGTGTCGCGTCATCTCTTCGTCGATGCGTACAATCTTCCAACCAGCATTGCGGAGGCGACAACAAAGCTCTGGCTCCTCTCCGGCGATAAACGCTGGATCGAACCCGCCAACCGCTCCTAGGGCGGAGCGTCGTATCAATGCGTCGCCGCCACAGCTTTTGACCTCTCCGAGCGGTGTATCCCATTCGCGGTCGATCAAGCGGTTATAGATACTCGCCTCCGGCTCAATCTCGCGACGCCGGCCACACACAACGGCAGTATCTGATGATCGCTCAATGGCCGCTACTCCGGCCTTGATCCAACCGCTCTCAACTTCACAGTCACCGTCGACGAATTGGACGAAGTCTCCGCCGGGGTCGATTTCTGTCAGACGAAGCAGTCCGGCGTTCCGTGCACGTGCAGCCGTAAATGGCACAGTCAAATCCAGCTCAACGATTTCGGCACCCAGTTCCCTTGCAAGTTCGATAGAGCCGTCGGTCGACCCGCTATCGACGTAGATCAGCGTGTCCACCGATCCGCTCAATGACGACAGGCAGCGGGCAAGACGTTGGCCTTCGTTTCGCCCAATGACGACGGCACCCACATTCTCAAAGCTCACGACGCAAGGCTCCGCCCGATTCACCCGGTGCGAAACGGGAATAGGTCGGTTTTCCCCGACTTCGTCCTCGACCTCGTGGATCGATGGTTGGAGTGGTATTGTCACTCGCTCTTTGGCCAAACTCCACAAGACCCAAGATTCCCCCAGTCATGAGCCAAGCAATTGGAGACAGGGTCGAATTTGGCACGAGGTAGATCAGGTTACCGGACAGAACGACGGCAAAGACCGTAGTCGTTGGGCTGAGCGTCGTGGTCTTGGCCAACCGCGCAAGCGCAAAGATTGCCAACGCCATCGGCCCGAACATTGAAATGAAACCCATCAGTCCATCGACGCCAAGCCGAATGACCCAAAGGCCATCGGCGATGGTGATATCGTTTCCTTGCGCATCGAAAACTCTTGCACGGGACCAACGTCCCCAGCCGGTCAACGGTTTCTCCAACGCGCGGTCGAGCATGCGGTCTTCGTTAACGAATCTGGTTAGAAAGGATTGGTAGCGTTGCGGGGAAAACGCGCGGAATTGGCTCAGTATCCAGTCGTAGGGCAATAGGCCCATCGACCTGATGGCAGGATAGAGCAGGAAGGCCACTGCCACTGCGCTGGCTGCACGAAGCTGCATACGTTGCGTGACGCCAAGCACCAGCGGCAAGAACAACAAGGTGATGCCCAAGGCTCCGATATTCTTGCTGATGACAAGAACACCCAGAAGATAGATCAGCAGAAACCCCCAAAGACCGCTCTTCGATCCGCCGGCGGACCGGACCAAAGCTGCGCAACACAGCACAGCGGTCGAGAAGAAGAAGCCAAGTGAAAGCCCGTGATCCAAGAAAATGATCGGCCGCCATCCGCCGCCACGGAAGTGCTGAACCCAGCTGTGCGGAAAATATCCGTAAACCCAACGGTTGATCTGTGGACTCAGCCGGACCTCTACAAGCGCTAAAACTGAGTAGGCCGTCGCGCAAACCACAATGGCGATGCACAATTGCCGGTGCGCTTCTGGCGTCAAGAAACGGCGCCGTGCCGCCCAAAGGATTGGCACGATGCCCAAAGCTGGTGTCATATGCGCAAGCACGTCTCGTGGACCAAGTGCTGGGCGCGCGGCCCCGCCGTTCATGATGCCGGTGTTGTTGTTCAGAACTGTTGCCACCGCACCTATGGCGAACAGAGCGACACAGGTCCAAAGCATCCGCGTCACCCAGATCGCTTCGGTCTTGGGCACATCCTGTTCGCGGTCCGGCGCGGCCAAGAAGCCAATCCAGAGTGAGATCCCGACAATGAGGTCCTTGTTGATTCCGGGCAGTCCCTGAAGATCAATCACCGTCGTGGGCATCAGCAAGTAGCCGACCAGAGTCGTATAAATCGTTCCACGGACGAGGCCCTGATTTGCGAACAGTATGATCGCAAACAGAGGAAAGGACAGCAGGGCTAGGCTGGGTGGAATCATGAAACGCTCTTCATGGTATGGCCCGGACGAACAGACCGCAGATACAGATACTCTTACACACTTGCTGCAAGCATAGTCCCTTCAACTTTAGTGCAAAAGTCCGCCATCGCTCGAGGCCCGGAACAGTGACCTTTCGGGCAACTTTGAACGTGACTTTCGAGATATTAGGGTTCGATTAACGACAATTTACGTTTAATCGCACATGGTGGCAGCAAACTCGGCGAGGCTTGTTTTGATACATCCTGTTATTCTGTGCGGTGGTTCCGGTACGCGGCTTTGGCCCGTTTCGCGCAAGGCGTATCCCAAACAATTTGTGCCTCTGATCGGTGAAGAGACACTCTATCAGAGCACGCTGCGTCGCTTTACCGGGGAAGCTTTCGACGCGCCGTTGATTCTGACAGGAGATGAGTTTCGCTTCATGGCAGTGGAACAGGCCACTGCCATAGGGCTTGCTGACCCAACCGTGCTGGTTGAACCCATGGGACGGGATACAGCGCCCGCTATTCTGACCGCAGCGCTCTACCATGAGGACAGCCGCGATGATGTGCTGGTCATCGCACCGTCCGATCACGTCATTGAAGACATTTCGCGGTTTCAGAGTGTCATCCGGGAAGCCGCTAAGGCCGCCCAAGATGGTGCGCTTGTGACCTTGGGCATCAAGCCTGACCGTCCCGAGACAGCCTACGGTTACCTGGAGCTCGAGCCGGGGGATGGCTCGGTTCGTGCACTGAAGAGCTTTCGTGAAAAACCGGATGCCGAAACGGCGGCCAGCATGCTCGCTGCAGGCAACTTCCTCTGGAATGCAGGTATATTCGTGTTCACCGTTGGCGCCATTCTCGATGCCTTCGAGGCGCATGCCGCTGACATGATTGGTCCGTGTCGCGAAGCGCTCAAAGGCGGGCGCGAGGATCTGTCATTCTTCCGATTGGGCGAAGCCGCGTATCGCGAAGTCCGCGCACAATCTTACGACTATGCCATCATGGAAAAAGCAGAGCGTGTAGCTTGCGTGCCATTTGATGCCGGATGGAACGATCTGGGGGCGTGGGACGCGGTCTATGCGGCCAGTCTGCCCGGCAACGACGGTGTTGCGCAGATGGGCGATACGTTGGCCATCGATTGCAGCGACACGCTG
>CAZMKY010000266.1:0-5094 GCA_964566835.1 uncultured Rhodobacterales bacterium | reverse complement strand
GGCCATTCTGGCCAATGTTAAGGCCAGCAGCCCCGATCTGGCGCTGGCGCATAGCACAGAGGCGATCTGTCGGATGCACCGCATGCTGAATGCGTGGTGCGACGACCCCCTGGCCGAAATTGGCGCAGCCGGCGAGGCCGCGGAACAGGCTGCGCGTTTGGACACCTATGATGCAACCGCGCACGCCGTTATGGGTTTGGCGTCAATGTTCCAGTGGCGCTTCGATGAGTGTCATCACCATCTGGATGAGGCGATCCGCAAAAACCCCAATCTGGCCCTCGCCTATGGATTTCGCGCGACCGTTTATGGTGTGCAGCGGAAACTGGACAAGACGCTAGAAGCCTACGACATCGCGATCCGCCTCAGCCCAGAGGACTCCTCCCGCCCGCTCTGGCTTTCAGGGCGCGGTATCGCGCTTTATCTCGATCACGAGTACGAAGCCGTATTGGAGAACGTCGACCGTATGCTGCGCATCCATGCCAGCTATGGTCCCGCCCTGCGTCAGCGGGCGGCGGCGCTGGCCCGTCTTGGGCGGATGGACGAAGCACGCGCGGCGATGGACGAGGTGTTGACCTATATGCCGGGCCTGACCGCGACGAAGCTTGCCAAGATGGTGCCGGTCGAAGCGCCGGAAGATCAGGAATACTGGCTGGAAGGCATGCGGATGGCCGGCCTGCCCGATTAAAGGCTTGCCGCCAGCCGCGTTCCCTGATCAATCGCGCGCTTGGCGTCCAGTTCAGCCGCGACATCCGCCCCACCAATCACGTGAACCGACGCGCCTCTGCCTTCCAGATCGTCGGCCAAGGACCGTTCGGACAACTGACCGGCGCACAAGACGACCGTGTCGGCCGGGATCAATTGCGGTGCGCCATCCCGGTCCAGAACATGCAAGCCCTCTGGTGTGATCTTTTGATACTGCACACCCCCCAGCATCTTCACACCGCGCATTTGCAAGGTCGCCCGGTGGATCCAGCCTGTCGTCTTGCCCAGACGCTTGCCCGGCTTTTCTGCCTTGCGCTGCAACAGCGTAACCTCGCGCGGCGACGCCTCGGGCTGCGGGCCTTCCGGGTCCAGACCGCCACGATGCTGTTCCGGGTCGGCGACACCCCATTCTTCCAGCCACGCCTGAAGATTCTCCGTCGTGCCCTCGCCCGCCGTCGTCAGATAGTCCGAGACGTCAAAGCCGATACCACCTGCGCCGATGACGGCGACCCGATTTCCGACAGGCGCCTTGTCCCGCAAAACGTCAATGTAGCTCAGAACATTGGCAGCACCTTCGACCGGGATTTCGGGGTCGCGCGGTTTGACGCCCGTCGCGACGATAACCTCGTCGAAGTCGGTCAGGTCATCGGCACCGACAGCGCGGCCAAGCTCCAGCGAAACGCCAGCCTCTGCCACCATCGTCTCGTACCATTCGACCAGACCGTGAAATTCTTCTTTTCCTGGAATGGTCTTGGCCATGTTCAACTGTCCGCCCAGCCGATCGGACTTGTCAAAGACCGTCACCGCATGCCCCCGATCCGCCGCGGTCAAGGCGGCAGAGAGGCCAGCCGGCCCAGCCCCCACCACGGCAATGGTCTTTGGCGTCTCGGCCTTCGTGATCACGATTTCCGTCTCGTGCGCCGCACGCGGGTTCACGAGGCATGAGGCCACCTTCATTTCGAACGTGTGGTCTAGGCAGGCCTGATTGCACGCTATGCAAGGTGCAATGGTCGCGGCACGCCCGGATTTGGCTTTTGCCATGAAATCCGCATCCGCCAGGAAGGGGCGCGCCATCGACACCATGTCAGCCGCACCTTCTGCCAGGACAGCTTCGGCGACCTCTGGTCGGTTGATCCGGTTTGATGTGATGACCGGCAATGAAACTTCGCCCATCAGCTTCTTCGTGACCCACGTGAACGCCCGGCGCGGCACCGAGGTTGCGATGGTCGGCACGCGGGCTTCGTGCCAGCCGATGCCCGTGTTCAGGATCGTGGCCCCCGCCGCCTCGATCCGTTTCGCCAACTCCACCACCTCGTCCCAGGTGGAACCGTTGGGGATCAGGTCGATCATGGACAAGCGATAGATCAGAATGAAGTTCGGACCGACAGCCTCTCTCACGCGGCGCACCACTTCTATCGGCAGGCGCATCCGGTTCTCGTAGCTGCCGCCCCAGCGATCGTCGCGGCGGTTGGTATGTGTGACCAGAAACTGGTTCAGGAAGTAACCTTCCGAGCCCATGATCTCGACACCGTCATAGCCCGCTTCCTGCGCGCGCAAGGCCGACGTCACGATGTCGGCGATTTGCTTTTCAATGCCCTCTTCATCCAACTCTTTCGGGGGAAAGGGCGAAATGGGCGACTTCACGGCCGAGGGCGCGACGCATTCGGGGCTATAGGCATAGCGACCAGCGTGCAGGATCTGCATGGCAATCCGGCCGCCATTGTCGTGCACACGGTCTGTCACCAGTTTGTGGTTCGCCATGTCCTTGTCAGTGAAAAGCCCCGCCGCACCGGGCAGAACGCCGCCTTCGCGGTTTGGCGCCATTCCGCCCGTCACCATCAATGCCACGCCACCCCGCGCACGCGCGGCATAGTATTCGGCCACCCGGTTGAAATCGCCCATCTCTTCAAGACCCGTATGCATGGAGCCCATAAGCGCCCGGTTGGGCAGGGTCACAAATCCAAGATCAAGCGGCTGGAAAAGATGCGGATAGTCGGTCATGGCACGGCTCCGGTTGTCGTGGCGTGAACATGGAGACGCGGGACCGGAATGTCAGCCCACTACGCGGCGTCACATCGCGGGGCGGGGATGCCGGCGGACAGCCTTCACCGCAAAGCTCAGCCGGGAAAGACCCGGACGCTCGCAAATCAGATCCAGCCAAGCGTGATCGACGGTGCGCGCGTCTTGAAACGCACGATCCAGATCGATCGATGCCCAGCCGGGTTCAGACGGCAGGCCGACCATGCGCATAATCGTGTCGGGCCCAAGCCTAAGGTTCAGACGCAAGAACGCCTGTGATGATAAAGGTCTTTCCAGTCCAATATCGGCCGAAACGACATGGTGGGGTGACAACCCCCGAACGCCACCCTCCGGCAGGTCCAGCGCCACGCTGACAAAGCCACCCTGAAACGCTTCGGGTTGCAGCGCCACGCCATCGGCCAAGGGTGTGACTGCGATCCGGGCTGTTTCATCATCATGAAACAAACGCGCGGCGGGCGAGAGGGCATCACCGTTTGCGCCCGACGCGGCCTGCCAACCGTCAGGCGTCCATGCCCAATCGGCGTTCAGCGGCCCGGGGTCGAGCCGCCGGACCTTCAGTTCAGGTTGGCTTGCCTGATCCGGGCGCATTGCGCCTCCAACGTGGCAAACGCCAGATCTGTGGACAGAGGGTCATCTGCAAACGGCAGAACGGAAATGCTCACAAGCCGTCCTTCGACGGCCATGACCGCACGCCAGTTTTCAGCCAAGGTGCCCGGGGGACGGCCCGGGCTGGTGTCCGTTGCGTGCAGCATTAGGATGCCGTCGCGACGGCGCGTCCGAAGGACTTCGACCGTTTCTGCACGCCCGCTGCGGGACATGAAGGCCCGTCCTTCCGTTGAGGACAAGAACGCCTCCAGACTGGACACGGACGGGACGCTTGGTCCGATCTCGGTCACGGCCACTGTCACCAGCGCCGGAACGTCCGGACCTTGGACGAACCTGTTGCCGCGCAACGCCTGACAGCTGCCGAACAATACCACCTGCGGGTCATGCGCAAGATCGACCGAGGTCATGTCAGCGCAATAACCGGGTGCCCCCAGCAGCACAAAGTCGTCCGCCAAAGCGACGGCCCGCGGCGACAGACCTTCTGACGCCACGCCACATCCGGCCAGACCAGACACGCCCGCCAACGCGGCGAGCGCCAGAATGGGCCTAGAGATCGGCATAGATATGCGTTTCTTCCTTCGCGCCCGGATGGGTCACCGCACCGAGGCGGGTGGAGCCGACAAGCTGTGCATATTTCCAGAGCGCGCCAGAAGCATAGTCCGTCTTGCGTGCGCCGGGCCACGCGGCCTTGCGCTCCGCAAGCTCTTCGTCGCTCAGATCGACCGAAAGTTCGCCGGTGATGGCGTCCAGCGTGATGATGTCGCCGTCCTTCAGAAGGGCAATCGGTCCGCCATGCGCCGCTTCGGGGCCAACGTGACCCACGCAGAAGCCACGCGTCGCGCCCGAAAAGCGACCGTCCGTGATCAAGGCGACTTTCTTACCCATGCCTTGGCCTGAAAGCGCCGCCGTCGTCGACAGCATCTCACGCATGCCAGGGCCGCCTGCCGGACCTTCGTTCCGGATGACGATGACTTCGCCTTCTTCATACTCACGCTTTTTCACGGCCTCGAAGGCATCCTGCTCGCATTCGAAGACGCGGGCGGGTCCGACAAAACGCTGATGCTGCGTTTCCATGCCAGCAACTTTCACGATGGCACCTTCCGGGGCAAGGTTGCCCTTGAGGCCGACAACACCACCCGTCTTGGTGATCGGATTTTCAATCGGATAGATCACCGTGCCGTCGGCCATGCCTTCGACGCGGTCCAGTTCCTCACCAATGGTGCGGCCCGATGCGGTCATGCAGTCCTCGTGGATCAGACCGGCCTTGCGCAGTTCCTTCATGACAACCGGAACACCGCCCGCCTCGTAAAGGTCTTTGGCCACATACTGCCCGCCCGGCTTCAGATCGACGAAATAGGGCGTCTCGCGGAAGATGTCGCAGACGTCTTCCAGATCGAAATCGATCCCGGCTTCGTGGGCGATGGCCGGCAGGTGCAGACCGGCATTGGTCGAACCACCCGTACAGGCCACCACGCGGGCTGCGTTTTCCATAGCCTTGCGTGTCACGACATCCCGCGCACGAATATTCTTCTCCAAGAGGTTCATGACAGCCTGACCGGACGCTTCCGAGTATTGGTCGCGGCTTTCATAGGGCGCTGGCGCACCGGAGGAGTTGAAGAGCGCCAGACCGATGGCTTCGCTGACGCAGGCCATGGTGTTGGCGGTGAACTGACCGCCACAAGCGCCTGCCGACGGACAGGCCACACGTTCCAGAACGGCCAACGCCTCTTCCGAGAGCGATCCGTT
>CAZMKY010000265.1:0-3265 GCA_964566835.1 uncultured Rhodobacterales bacterium | reverse complement strand
CACGAGTCCTTCACGGAGCGTGCACCGAAGCTGGGTGGCCTTGTCGAGTTCTACCGCTCGCCTGACCGCGTGGCTTGGTCGCCGACCGGCATCAACGTGCCGGACTACCCGAAGCTGGCCCAGATCTGGTGGCAGCAGATTGGTGACGTGAACTCCGGCGCGTTTACGCCGCAGGAAGCCATGGACCGTCTGGCCGAGGAAATGGACATCACCATGGCCCGTATGCAGGCCGCTGACGAAGGCGCCGGTGTCTACGGTGGCTGTGGTCCGCGTCTGAACGAGGAAAAGGATCCTTCGGAGTGGCTCGGCAAGGGTGGCGCGAAAGCGAAACTCGACAACGAGAAGCCGCAGGGTGAAACCGTCAACTACGACGAGCTGGTTGCACGCTGGAACCAGTAATCCTCCCGATCTGCCCCTCTTTCCACGAGAGGGGCAGATACCACTGGCCGAAGCTTTGACATGAAGCTTCGGTCATCATCTGCCGAGGGTGCGGGCACATGACAATCGAACTGAAAAACGCCAGCAAGGTGGTGCGGGGCATTCCCCATATCAAGCCCACGTCGCTGACGCTGAAGACCGGTCACTTCAACGTCCTTCTGGGACAGACCGGGTCAGGCAAAACATCCCTGATCAAGCTGATGGCGGGTCTTGATCCGATCGCATCCGGCCAGATCTTGTTCGACGGCGAGGACGTGACCAAGCTGTCGACGCAGAAACGCAATATCTCATTGGTGCACCAGTTCTTCGTGAACTATCCGCACATGACCGTGTTCGACAACATCGCCTCCCCGCTTCGGGTTGCAGGCATGGCAACATCGGAAATCGAAGGCCGCGTGCAAGAGGCCGCAGACATTCTTCAGCTTGGTCCGATGTTGAAGCGGCGTCCGCAGGAGCTTTCGGGAGGGCAGCAACAGCGCTGCGCCTTGGCGCGCGCCATTGCAAAAGACAGCCGGGCCGTCTTCCTGGACGAGCCGCTGGCAAACCTTGACTACAAGCTGCGCGAGGAATTGCGCGAACAACTGCCCGAGCTTTTCGCAGGGCGCGGCGCCGTCGTCGTCTATGCCACGTCAGAGCCGGAAGAGGCGTTGCTCCTTGGCGGTGAGACCGCGCTGATGGATGACGGTATCGTCACCCAGTTCGGCAAGACGGCGGACATCTACCGAAAGCCGGCAACGCTGACCGCCGCGCGGGTCTTCTCGGACCCGCCGATCAACGCCGCGCGAGTGACAAAGGCCGGTGCGGAAGCCCGACTTCAGACCGGGGTTTCCTGGATGATGCAAGGTGCTGCGGCGGACCTGCCGGACGGCGACTACATGGTCGCAATCCGTCCGCACCATGTTCTGCCCAATCGCCACGCCGACACCGACGTCGCGTTGAACGGCATCGTGCAGGTGACGGAACTTTCCGGATCGGAATCCAGCGCGCATTTCCAGATGGGTGATGTCGGTTGGGTTTCGCTTGCGCCGGGCGTTCACCCTTATGAGGTGGGGGAAGACCACGCCTTTTTCATGAACACCAGCGAAGCCTTCTACTTCGCCCCTGACGGAAGGCTCGTGGCATGACGCACACTCCGACCAAATCGTGTCGCCTTCCGAGCGGGAGCGCGCTCTGATGGCAAAGATCACTCTGTCCCAGCTCCGCCATTCCTACCTACCGAACCCGTCAGGCCCGGATGACTATGCGCTGAAGGAAATCGACCTCGATTGGCAGGATGGCGGCGCTTACGCCCTTCTGGGTCCATCGGGCTGCGGCAAGTCGACATTGCTGAACGTGATCTCGGGGCTTCTGACGCCTTCGGACGGGCGCATTCTGTTCGATGGCAAGGATGTGACGGACCTTCCCCCGGACCAGCGCAACATCGCACAGGTTTTCCAGTTCCCGGTCATCTACGACACCATGACGGTTCGCGATAATCTTGCCTTCCCGCTGCGCAATCGCGGTGTGGACGAGGCCAAGATCGCATCCCGCGTGGCCGAGATCGCAGCCATGCTGGAAGTCGAGGAAATGCTGGATACGCGGGCTTCGCATCTGTCGCCGGACAACAAACAGAAGATCTCCATGGGGCGCGGTCTGGTGCGCGACGACGTCAACGTCGTCATGTTCGACGAACCGCTGACCGTGATCGACCCGCATCTGAAATGGAAGCTTCGTTCCAAGCTGAAAGAACTGCACCAACGCGTCAAAGCCACGATGATCTACGTCACCCATGACCAGACCGAGGCGCTGACATTCGCGGATCAGGTTGTGGTGATGCAGGCCGGTGAGATCGTTCAGATCGGCACGCCTGTAGAGCTGTTCGAGCGGCCCCAGCATACCTTTGTTGGTCACTTCATCGGGTCGCCCGGCATGAACATCCTGCCTGCCGCCGTGATGGGCGACCGGGTCGAGTTCAACGGCCAGCCAGTGATGGTGGAAGGCCGCGTCAACGGTGATGGCGGCACGACGGAACTGGGTGTGCGCCCGGAATTCGTGAGCTTTGCCGACACCGGCATTCCGGCCCGCGTGCGGAAGGTGTCAGACATCGGACGCCATGCCGTTGTCGAGACAATGGTGGCCGACATGCCGATCAAGGTCGTGACCGAGGATGTCAATTTTCATCAGGGCGACGAGGTGCATCTTACCTTCCGGCCCGATCAGACACGAGTGTATCGCGACGGTTGGATCGCGACGGAGGTGGCATTATGAAAACCGAAAACCAGCGCGCCTGGTTCTTCGTCCTTCCTGTCGTCCTGCTAGTCGCGTTCAACGCGCTGGTGCCGATCATGACGGTCGTGAACTATTCGGTGCAGGAAACCTTCGGGAACAACGTCTTTTTCTGGCAGGGTCTCGATTGGTTCGAGCAGATCCTGAGGTCGGACAGGTTTCACGCCGCCCTTGGGCGGCAGTTCCTGTTCACATTCCTGATCCTGATTATCGAAGTGCCCCTGGGCATCATCATTGCCTTGGCCATGCCGAGGAAGGGCTTTTGGGTGCCGGTCTGTCTTGTGACCATGGCCCTGCCCATGCTGATCCCTTGGAACGTCGTTGGCGCCATGTGGAACATCTTCACGCTGCCCGATATCGGCCTTCTGGGCTATTTCATGAACAACGTCCTCGGCGTGAACTATGACATGACCCAGCAGCCGCTTTCGGCGTGGATCACGATCATCGTCATGGATGTCTGGCATTGGACGTCGCTGGTGGTTCTGCTGTCTTATGCCGGTCTCGTCTCGATCCCGGATGCCTATTATCAGGCCGCAAAGATCGACGGCGCGTCACCGTGGAA
>CAZMKY010000264.1:0-2002 GCA_964566835.1 uncultured Rhodobacterales bacterium | reverse complement strand
AAGGTCTGCGGCCTTGGCTGCGTCGAGCGCGGCGTCAAAGCCCGTGGTGCTGGCCGCAATGAATTCCTGATCCAAGGTGCCGGATTGCGCCAAATGGTTCAGCAGGCCGTTGAACAAGGCCACGTCGCTGCCCGGCGCCAGCTTCAGATGCAGATCTGCGATATCGCAGGTGGATGTGCGTCGTGGGTCCACGACGACGATCTTGGTGCCCCGTGCGGACCGTGCGGCGGCCAGCCGCTGATAGAGAACCGGATGGCACCAAGCGAGGTTCGACCCGACAAGGACCACCAGATCGGCTTCTTCCAGATCCTCATAGGTGCCGGGCACCGTATCCGCGCCGAAGGCGCGCTTGTGGCCTGCCACGGTCGAGGCCATGCAAAGCCGTGAATTCGTGTCGATATTGGCCGACCCGATAAATCCCTTCATCAGTTTGTTTGCGACATAATAGTCCTCGGTCAGCAGTTGGCCCGAGACATAGAAGGCCACGCTGTCCGGCCCGTGTTCTGCGATCGTGTCCTTGAAGCGCTTGGCCACAAGACCAAGGGCGTCGTGCCAACCGGTGTCCTGTCCATGAACGCGCGGGGCCAGCAGCCGCTCCCCCAGCCCGACCGTCTCACCCAGTGCCAAACCTTTGGAGCAAAGCCGCCCTTTGTTGGCCGGATGGTCGGGGTCCCCTTCGACGGACAAGCCGCCTTGTCCGTCAGCGCGCAGTTTCACGCCGCAGCCAACCCCACAATAAGGGCAGGTGGAGCGAATTTCAGGGACCCCGGTGCCGTCCATCAGGCGGCCTTTTGTCCAAGGACCGTGGCGTCGATCAGAATGCGGCCCTCTGCGACTTTTGCGGGAAAGGTTTCAATCTGACCGTTATCCGCGCCCTGGGCCTGACCTGTGTTCAGGTCAAACACCCAGTTGTGCAGTGGGCAGGTGACGAATTCTCCGTGAACGATGCCTTCCGCCAAGGGGCCGCCCTTGTGCGGGCAGACGTTCGATGTCGCGAAGACGGTGTTTTCGTCCGTGCGAAACACGGCAACGCATCCAAGCGGCGTCTTCAATTTGCGTGCCCCGCGAAGCGGCACTTCCTCAATGGCGCCAACATCAATCCAGCTCATTCTGCGGCCTCCAACGTCAGATCGGCAAGTGGTGCGAACTTCCGTGCCTCTTCGGCTTCCGCGCGCTCTGCCCAAGGGTCCTTCTGGTAGATCGTCTGGCTTAGCTCGAACGCTGCGACGAGGCGGTCTCTCTCCAAGCTGTCAGCAAGCCGTTCCTGTACCCACTCCAGCCCAACCTTGGCGATCCACTTGTAGGGGCGGTCGAGGTACTTGGCGTTCTCGCGGTAGAGCTGGACGAAGGCGATGGTCCATTCCATGGCTTCATCTTCTGTTGCGACTTTGACCAATGGCTCGATCTCTTTCAGATCCATGCCTGCCGCGCCGCCGACGCCAATCTCATAGCCGCTGTCGACACAGACGATGCCAACGTCTTTGCAGGTTGCTTCCGCACAGTTCCGCGGGCAGCCCGAGACCGCCATCTTGACCTTGTGCGGCGTCCAGGACCCCCAGAGCTTTTTCTCCAGCTTGATGCCAAGGCCCGTGGAATCCTGTGTTCCAAATCGGCAGTGGTCGGTGCCGACACAGGTCTTCACCGTTCTCAGACCCTTGGCGTAGGCATGGCCCGACACCAGTCCGGCCTTGCCAAGATCGGCCCACATCGCCGGCAGGTCTTCGCCCTTGACGCCCAGAAGGTCGATGCGCTGGCCACCTGTCACCTTGACGGTTGGCACATTGTATTTGTCTGCCGCATCGGCGATTGCACGCAATTCCTGCGCCGAGGTGATGCCGCCCCACATCCGCGGCACGACCGAGAATGTACCGTCTTTCTGGATGTTTGCGTGCTTTCGTTCATTTACGAAGCGCGACTGCGGATCGTCTTGGTATTCCACTGGCCAGTCGGCCAGAAGGTAATAGTTGATCGCCGGACGGCAGACGTGACAACCGTTTGGTGT